>CAZQHF010000025.1:0-10011 GCA_964593535.1 uncultured Candidatus Saccharibacteria bacterium | reverse complement strand
TTAACCTTCAAAAGCGGTGAAATAACATACACTGGCTTACTTGCATACTCTGCTGCCATAGCTATTCCCCAGCTTCCAATCTTGTTTATACAATATCCATCCATTGTAATCTGATCACACCCTATAAATACAGCATCTATGGGAACAGACCCCCTTCCTATTACAAAAGATTCGGCAGAGCTATCAGCTATTAACGTCGTAGAAATACCTGCATCTAAAAGACTTTTAGCAGTTATTCTCCCTTGAAAAAGTGGTCTTGTTTCGGTACATACTGCATCAAACGATTTTTTTCCTTTTGCAATTCCTTTTATAACCTCTACTGCAGTAGATGAATGACAGTGTGTCAAAATATCCTCAAAATGCTTAACATATGGGACACCCAAATCAATAATAGCTCGTTTACAGTCTGCAATTTTAAAAAGGTACTCATCGCAATAGTCCTCTAACTGCTGTTTCATATCATTAAGTGAGTGTAAATCAGAAAAGTACTGTTTAAACATATGAGAAAGATATTTAACAGCATTCTCTGCTAATGGCTCGTTAGGTCTTGCATTCGCAAGCTTCTCCCCTACCCTTTTTAGCTCTGTGTAAAACAGCTCCTTATCTGTAATTGCAGATTCTTCTATAAAAACCTTCATTCCTTCAACGGTAGCAATAGCTACATTAGTAGCTCCTTGAATGTTCAAATCTTTTACATCTTTTTCTATATCTAATATCTGCTTAATACTCATATTACTTTAATTCAAACTCTTCATTTAATTTAGGAATGTCAACTTCAACACCAAGCTCTGTCCTAATATTACTTGCAAACCCTATTCCAATCTCTTCATCCGCATGTACTATAAATATCTTTTTAGGTGAATGCCCAAACCCTCTAAGCCAATATCTTAAATCTCTCTGATCTCCATGGGCAGAAAATCCTCCAAGGGTATGAACTTTTGCTCTTACCTCCATATTCTGTCCCATTACACGAACTTGTTTTTCTCTATCAACAATTTTTCTTCCTAGTGTACCCTCCACCTGATATCCTACAAATACCATATGTGTATTTTCCTTTTCAATATTATTCTTAATATGATGTACAATTCTTCCTCCTGTACACATTCCACTTCCTGCAATAATTACAACCCCTTGTTTGTTAATGAGTCTCTTTGATTCTTCTGCAGACTCAACAGCAACTAATCCTGGAAAGTTAAAAGGGTCATCTCCTTTTTCAAGAAGTCTCCTTGCATCTTCGTCATAGAAAGTAGGATACTGTTTAAATATTTCTGTAGCCTTTGAAGCCATCGGACTATCAAGATATACTTCTAAATTATTTAGTATTTTATTCTCGATAAACAAATTTATCTCATACAATATCTCTTGTGTTCTTTCTATAGCAAAAGAAGGTATTAAAACATTAGACTTCTCCTCCTGTGCCTGTTTTAAAATAGAAAGAAACTCTAATACTGTTTCGTCTTTACTTTTATGCAATCTGTTACCATATGTTGCCTCACATATCACATAATCTGCTTCTCTAATCATATCTGGATCTCTTACAATTCTTGCTCCCGGTTGTCCTAAATCTCCTGAAAATACAAGCTTTCTTTCTCTTCCTTCTGGTGTTTTAATCCAAATCTCAAATATTGCAGCCCCAAGGATATGCCCTGCATCTCTCATCCTAAACTCTACATTACTGCTTACAGTTATAGATGAACCATATGGATACACATTAAAAAATTCGAACATGTTCTCTACATCATCTTCCGTAAACAATGGCTTTCTTTGTTCATATGCCATTCCCTCTCCAGAGAAATTCGTTTCCTTTGGCATGTCTTTACTTCTTGCCTGCCATCTCTCATACTCTTCTTTTTGTAATTTTGCTGAATCTAAAAGAACTACTCTCGCTAACTCTCTAGTCGGCTGTGTACTAATAATTCTCCCCTTAAATCCTTGTTTTACAAGAAGTGGTATTCTTCCGCAGTGGTCATAATGTGCATGTGTAAGAAACACTGCATCTAGACTTGCAGGATCAAAAGGAAATGGCTCATAATTTAATCTTTCAAGCTCATCACCTCCCTGAAATGCACCACAATCAACTAAGCACTTAAACTCACCTGTGTCTATGTAAAAACATGAACCAGTAACTGTTCTTGTAGCGCCACAAAATTTTATCTTCATACAGGCAGTAAATAAATTAACTAGTTTTTATATATTACAACATATTCTTTGCCGCTTCCAATAGTTTCTCTTTTGTATTCATTAAAGGATCTTCTAAAACAGTATCTAAAAGAGACTTCAAAACCTTTCCCATTTCAGGACCAGGCTTAACACCCATTTTTTCTAAATCATTTCCATTGATTGCCAAATCAGTTACCTTAAGAGCCATATCTTTTGCTCTTACTTCAGATATACGCTTTTGAAGCTGAGTAATCTCTTCAGGGTCAAAAGGACTATTAGGATTAGCAGTAGCATCAGCTATTCTTAATTTAAATAAATCCTCCACATTCTCTTCTCCAACTCTATTCAAAAATCTTCTAATAGCAGAATCACTCCACATAGTTAAATCAATACCCTCTTCTTTTTTTTGAATACTCTCTTGAGAATGAGGATAGTAAAACATATGATTTCTAACTAATTTCTTTACTCTTTCTGTTTCTGTCTTTGAGAATTTAAGCCTCTTCATAATCTTATCTACCATCTCTACACCAACAATATCATGACCATAAAAATGTCCATTCCCCATATCAGTTCTAGGTTTAGCAATGTCATGCAAAAGGGCCGCAAGCTTTACAGAATCTTCTGCACAATCACATGTCTTAAGACTATGCCAATAAACATCATCAACATGATACATCTTCTGCTCAACACCATACCCTTCAAGCAGTTCAGGAAGAAATATCTGTAAAAGACCTGCCTGTCTCATAAGCTCGATACCTTTAGAAGGTTTAGAAGATCTTAAAAGAAGCTTCATAAATTCATCTCTAATCCTCTCCATAGAAACCTGTTTAGCAACAGGTATACACTCTTTCATTGCTTCAAATGTCTCCCTTTCTATTTCGAAATCAAGCTGAGAAGCTAATCTGCAAGCTTTAAAAGCTCTTAATCCATCCTCTTTAAATCTTTCAATTGGAGTCCCGACAGCTCTTATCAATTCATTATTAATATCCAGTATCCCGCCAAAAGGATCATATATATTCCACTCCCTCTCAGTTTCTGAACCATCAAGCTCTCCATTAGACAAATCAACAGCCATTGCATTTATAGTAAAATCTCTTCTTCCCAAGTCTCTATAAACATCATCAACAAACTCAACCTTACTCGGCCATCTCCCATCAATATACTCTTCTTCACTTCTAAAAGTAGTAACCTCTACCTCTCTATTCTCTTTGTTCTCATCACCTATTAAAGCAATTACTGTTCCAAACTTAGCCCCTGTTGAAACGGATCTTGGGAAAAGCTCAAGCATCTCGTCAGGCAGGGCATTAGTTGCTAAATCGTAATCATCAGGTTGCTTTCCAATTGCAATATCCCTTATTGCTCCACCTACAAGATACACATCATATCCTTCTTTAGAAAGTATTCTCGCAACTTTTTGTACATAACTTGGAACAGAAAATTTTAATTTCATATAATAAACCTCCTGAGTAAATAGTAACAAACTATTTGAAATACAACAAGAACTGGATTAATACCTATACCAGTTTTAGGAAGTTTCTCAATACCCAATACCTCACCAAACTCCCCATTACTACTTTCATTTACCTCTGTACTCCCTTGCTCATTACTACTTTCACCACTTTCTTCCTCATAATTACCAGACTCCTCCTGCTCCTGCCCCTGCTCATCTTCGCTTTGATTCTTATTACTCTCTTCCTGCTCTTCCTGATTATTACTTGGCAGTAGTATCTCGCCAGAATACAAAGTATATGGAATTCTAGTTACGCAGAATCTAATACCATAAGGTTTTACCCTAGAACCAATATATGCCAAAGTTCGACCTCCCTCTTCCCGTATCCCTCCAACAATTGCAGACTGTCCTGTATAGTTTGATTCCATAGTTTCCCCTCTTACTGCACACTCTGTTGACTCATATGGCATATATACACTTGCATACCCTAAACTCCTATTCTCATCCATATTAACCACATACTCATACATATGCTCTTCTTTTGGACTAAAATGTCTCGTTTCACTATACTGCTGATGTGTATAAACAACACTATAAACAACCCCATCGAAATCATTCTTAACATATACCCTTAGTAAAACACCATCTTCTCTCTCTTGGGCCTCCCACCTAACAAAAGTTAAAGGACTTTTAACATATACTCTATCCAGTATTACTCCATTTACAGCTCCTCCATGGTCACTTACCATACCAGGACCTTCATATGTTTTAACAATTCCGCTCCTATTTGAATTCCATACAATATATTTAATAGGTAAAGTCTCATATTCTCCAGAAATATTTAAAATCTTAGTTAAATCACCTTCCCATGTATTAATTCTTGAAAGAAAAACTTTAAGAAGCGGAATATTTACACTATTACCAGCCATATTAGAAGACCAGTATATGAAATTAAGAGAAGAGTACGGAGGAAGTGCAATCTCATCATACAAGCCATGAACCCTAATTAGTCCATATACAGGGTCAGGAGTTGTAATATCATTTATATTTACACTCCCCACAATATCTGAAGTCTTTACACCAACAATATCCCCTGCATTGTATTCAATACAATTAGGACATTTCTTACTTTCTTCAATCGTATCTATTCCAAAACCAAGAGTGTCATAATATTTATTATCCATAATATTTTCATCCTGAAAATATCTATCTGCATATACAGCATTAAATGAAAGAAAAAACAAAAACAAAAAAAGTAGTATCTTTCTCATTAGATATCCCTAATATATTATTTAGATATCTAATTTTAAAAGATAAAGATTAAAAAGAATTTAACTACTCCCTTTTCCACTTCGCCCTATCTATCTTATCAAGCTCAACCCCTTTACTAACAATACTGGAGATAAGAATAATAAACATAACAACAACAGCAAATGTAGCAAACAAATCATACTGGGTTAATGTATATCCCCATATATCAAAATATCTAACAGGGATAAAGAACATTGCAACAGCTAGAAGTATCCCAATTATTCTAAACTCAGTTGGACCAAAAAGCCCAAATGAGTATTTAAATTCATTCTCAACATATGTGACAAGCTCAACATGCATCATAAGCAGAAAGTACAAAATAATAAAAGCAAGTGCTATTTCTACTCTAATAAATCCCGACAACCCCAAACCAAGTCCCAAAACAGTAATTGTAAGACCATCTGTAATATGATCTATATAATAACCATAATTAGGCCTTGTCTTATGTCTATATCTTGCAAGACTTCCATCAAATGAATCTCCAAACCAATTCAGAATTAAACCAATAATAACTAAAAGCAAATACCACCTATCAGCAAAGCCTAAAATAAACCCTACTGCAATAACAAAACTTGAGAGAAAACCTAAAACAGTAAGCATATCTGAATTTACCCATTGGGGTATTCTTGGACAAATCCACTCCTTCGCCTTTTCTTCTGCATGAGCAGTCAATCCTGTATTTACTGCATTCTGGTCACCTCTTTTATACTGTATTTTAAGTTTGTTGAGTTGTTTTCTAATCTCTTCTTCAAAAGTTTTCCCAGCTTTCTCTCTCAAATTCTCAACAAACTCCTCTACTAATCTTGTATCAAAAATATTCTCCCTCTCCTGTTCTTTCTTTCCTTCATTTCTGAAATTGAACATATTTGAACATTTAAAATTTAAATAAACTCTATAAATTGAGCCTATTCTATTTAGAATCTTTTTATGATGATTTAATATATACAAATATAAAAACTTAATCAAGAGGAACCAAAACTCTTATACAAAAGAGAGATTGCAGAAAACAATGCAACTAAAAAGTCTAGATGTTGCTATGGATAAAAACTAAAAGATAGAACAGAAATAAATCCTGTTGAATAAAACGTGAGAATGAGACAAAGTTAGAAAATTTTCCCAAGTTAATCCCCTTACTAGAATATACACAAATTAATCTTGATTTAATTTGTTCAATAAATGCAATGTATTACAATAGATGAAAAGATTTCTAGAAATACAGGTTTTAGAAGTTATAACTGTTTGATGTGATTAATAATAAATCCACTACATGTATTAAATACTGGTTTTTAGGTATGTAATTCAAAAAACTAATAGCTAATTACGAGCTGTGATAAGACCTGAGGCATAAAGAACTCTTCTTGTCTGTTGATTTACCTGAGGAACTAAATCATCAAAGTTAACATTAAATTTTTTCCAATCAAAACTTTGATTTTCTCCAGTTTCAGTTTGTGATGCTTGTCGAACCCCTCTAATAAATCGTTCGGTTAAAGCATGATCAGGCGTATTCGTATGAGATTCGACAGGAACGCTTAATTGCTGACCTAAAAGTCTTGTTCTCTCCGTAACTGCAAAGCTATCTCCCCATGCCCACATTCCACCTGATTGTACAGTAAAACCTTTCCTCTTTATTGTCTCTCTAACAGCTAATTCATTTATTTCTGTAAACATCGTTGAGCGTATTCTATCAGCGAGTGTATTTGCAAGTTGCTGTATAGCTTCATCTTGATCTTGAACATCTGGTTTTAATCCAGATATTGCATTTGAATCTATGATGATTTGTCTTATTTTATCTTCTAATCTTTGTAAAGTTTCGCCATCACTTGAAACTGCTGTTAATATGTTTAATAATGCTGGTTGATGTCCCCAGGAATTATCATCGTGATACAAATACTGGTTTATGGCTTTGGCAGTTGTATCAAAATCCCATCGCTCACCAAGCTCCATTGCTGATCCATAAGGATGTAATGCTCCATTTAATGCAGAATCAATATCACTTGAGAAATTATCTAAAGAGCCTGTATTTCCAATATAATCAGCAAGTTCTATTAAATCTTGCGTACCTAATCCTTCTGATTTAAACACTACAAGATTATCATTTCGTATCTCGAAAAGTCCTCTAACCTCGCTTCCGCCAGGTGCCACTAAAGTTGCATCTTCAAATTTCACTGGTTGACCAGGATTTGCTGTCCAATAAGTATCAACAGTGTTTAGAACGGCAGGAGTTCCGTTTGCTCTCATCATACTCTGGAATGGTGCTATTAAAACATATCCCGCATCTTCCCATGAACCATACATATGTCCAGCTACCTTATGATTTAATGCCGTATGAACACTATTTCTCAATACTTTACCTTTTGTTGCATCAAATGTAGTTGTAACTAAATATCCATTTTCATCGGATTTAGGCAAGTATTGAGTTGCATGAACTACACATAAATCTTGTGGCTGAAGAGGTTTTTCCTCACTTTCAAGTTTACTATCCGTAAAAATCTTTTCTCTATCTACTAGTTGCATTGTTTCAACTGCTTCCGCAACAGCAGATTGTGCCCTTGAATCGCCTAGCAATGAGAGTAACACAACCGCCTCAGCATCTGTGTTAGATTGATTTCCGAATCCTGTATAATTAATGTAGTTTGATGCAAGTAATGCATCAATCAAGTTTAATGATCTTTCACTATACTCTCCACGAGCTATCTCCTCACGTATTTGTGGTAGAGTTGTATCCGTACTCCCCATTCTGATAGCTAAATCAACAACTCCAAGTATCGATTTATTTACAATATAATGTTCTGGTGCTCCGTATTGGGTTTGAGTTGCCTTTAATTCAGATATATATCTCTGAAATTCTTGATCTTCTACCCAATTTGGATTTTCACCAAGGAGAATTGATCTTGATGTATAAACTGTATCATAGACAGGTAATTCCTCTCTTCCTTTGAAAGCAAATGTTCTCCCGTTTAGGGTATATACCTTACGTTGAAATCCACCATTATCCTGTTCAAGTCTTGGTTGTAATGTCTCTTGAACTAATGCTTCAATATTAATAAAATATCGTTCAGATTTGTCTGCAACCATAGAGTATAATGATGTTCGGTCTGGGATAACTGTAACTTCTCTGAATAGTTTGATTCTATTCGCTATGATTTCTTCTACACGAGCACTTCTTTCAGCACTTAATTGCTCTGCAGTTTTACCAGTAAGAGTATCTCTCAATTGTTCATAAGTAGCTCTATCTTTTGGGATTTCACCATTCGAAAATGGAACCCATATTCCACCTCTGTGATAATTTGCATTTCTTAGTGCCTCCCAGTTCTCCGGTGTTGATGCTCCAACCCACATTTGTCCTTTCTCATCTACAAATGCAATACGCCCATTATTGGAACCAAATGTGCCGACCTGCTGAACTCTATCAATTGCAAAGTTATTACCATCAGTATTAACTCCTATTTGACCAGATTGATTCCAAAAATGAGTATATTCTATACCATCAACCATCATAAATAATCCTCCTTCAACTGGTACAACTCCTTTTCTCTCTGCCTCTTTTGAGAATATTTGCAAATGTTGTTCAATATTTCTTTGTCTATTAATTTCTCGGCCTCTTTCTCTTAGTTCTAAATACTTCTTTTTAATTTCTTGGTCAACAGGACATTCACCATTTGAGAAAGGAACCCATATATTACCTCTCTGATAACCTGCTTCTTTTAAAGCTAAAAGGTTACCATCAGTAGAATGACCAATTTTCATAATTCCATTCTCATCAACAAACGCTAATGTCCCATTGTTGGAATCATATTTGCCAACTTGAGCTAACCTTGATTCAACAATAGTTTCATCTTGTGCAGAAGGAAATTCTAGTTTTTCATCTCCCCATTGTGTATATTCAACACCATCAATTGTAAGCCATTCTCCACCATCTACTGGTTTGATAAGCAATTCACTTGCTCTTAACCGATATTCTCTCTGTACTGAAGATTCTTGAACAACTTCTGGATTTGGATTTAATCCAGCAACTCGTGCCATTTCCGATTCATTTTCTCTTGACTGATATACTCCCTGGACTGAAGATTCTTGAACAACTTCTGGATTTGGATTTAATCCAGCAACTGGTGCCATTTCCGATTCATTTTCTCTTGACTGATATATTCCCTGGACTGAAGATTCTTGAACAACTTCTGGATTTGGATTTAATTCTTCATATCTGTCAACCATATTAGTATTGTCATTGAGAATTTATTCTATTTTTTTTGTATTAAGCAATTATCTCACTCAATAATATATCAGAAACAAAAATATTTGTAAAATCTCTTAGATTACTTTCTCTTGAGAAGACAAAGAAAGTAAGTCAAAAAATGAGAGTTTTTTCATTTACTTTATTAATGAATTTGTATAAGTGATTTTGTATTAAGTAGTTTTTCATTTTATAAGTTGAAATCTTTAGTTATATAATAGTTGGCTAGCTCATTTCTTTTTACCAATTACATATTCAACAGAATCTTTCGGCTCTTTTTTGAGGTATTTTGCATAGTCAAATTCAATTGCAACTGTGGGCTTGTATTGTGTGTAGATAACTGTTGCTGTTAAATCCATTCCACAACCTGACAAATCATAAAATATTAATTCCTAAAATGGTTTATTGAAAGAAAAGCGAAACGAAATAGAATGTAAGCAATTAAATATCGAAGATAACCTTACCTAAAATTAAAAAATGTAAATCAGTGAATTTAACAGCAAAAGAACCTTTCAATTAATTGCTACAACTCCTTTCTCGTATTTTCAATTGGAAACTACACATATAAAAGCAAACTCTCCATAATGTCGGCTTGAACTTTTTGCTAAGTAATGGAAATATAAGCTCGGACTAGATAGAAATATTCAATCTTATGGCTACAAATACCATTAGTAGCAACTGGCGGAGAGAGTGGGATTCGAACCCACGGTACACATAAGCGTACAACGGTTTTCAAGACCGTCACATTCGACCACTCTGTCATCTCTCCATACCGATTATATCATAATTAACTCCTTTTCTTTGTTGACTACCATATTTAAATACAATATCATTTTACAAAGTATGAAAAGAAGGAAGG
>CAZQHF010000024.1:0-10233 GCA_964593535.1 uncultured Candidatus Saccharibacteria bacterium | reverse complement strand
CATGCTCTATTCCTCTTGCAGTCTGAACTAGTCTTCCAATTCCTTGCTTTTTTTCGGAAAACCTGTTTCGCAAAGTGAATGGAACTGAGGCTAAAGGAATAGAAACTAAATCTATCGGGTTAACAATTGAAACACTACTTATTTCATTAATTTCTAAAGAGAGATTATCATATAAATCAGGAATTTTTTTAGAACTATCCAAAACTAAAAATCCCCTATAATCTAGGATTTCATTTTGCAATTTCAAATAAATTGAATAGTTCCCTAGAAGCGTAGGATAAAACTCAACATTATCAAGCTCACCAACAAAAGCATAATTCTTTTCATTATGAGTAATTAAGAGTTCGTAGCTTCCCATTAGGTTTTCATTAAGAGCCTCAAAATTAATCTTAACCTCTTCTCCTAAATAAAATTCTTCTTTTGAAAGCTTTATTTTTTCAAGATGTTCGCCTAACTCTCTTAAGTTTATAGCATCTGCAATAGGCTCTTTGGGTATTTGCTCATAAGACTCTTTTATAACCCTAAATTCAGTTTGTGAAAGCACCTTATTTAGAGATTTTGATATGAGAGATACAGTATATACGCCTTCATGTTCAGCTAGAAAATCAATTGGGAATTCTAGTGTACCAACAAACGTTTTTGTAGAGTTTCCAGATACAATTTTTAGCTCAAAATCCTCACTTAACTTTAAAGAAGAGATACTTCCACAATCGCTTCGTTTGCAGATATTTATACGAATTACTTGATTTTCATAGTAGGTATAATTAGATAATTTTAAGCTAAAATAACCAACATCATTAGAATATAAGTTACTTTGCGCTAATGAAAGTTTCATACTGAAATTAAAAACTAATAATAAAAAAGCTAAAGCTATCAAGCATCTAAGAATAACCTTACATCTCTTAAAATCATTCTCTTTTAATTTCAATTTAACCCCTTATTTGAACAAACTAAAAAAACGAAAATTAAAAAGTAATATTAAAAAAATAAATTAAAAAAAAATGTATGTAAAAAAACATATTGCTATTTGCTTTGAGCACCTTGAGTTATTTCTTCATCCTTTTGCTTTTTAAAAAGCCCTGAAAAAAGACTTTTCTTCTTTTTGCTTTCTTTATTATCATTAGACTCAGTTTCTTTGCTTTTTGATTCTTCTTCATTTGAATTGATTACGCCAGTATTCTGAGCACCTTGTTCATTGTCTTTATCTTCAAAAAGCATATCTTTTTCTTTTGAGGTTAACTTCAAAAGTCTTATTGCCTTATCCACCCTCAAAGAAAGTTTTTCAGAAAGGGATAAAAATTTATTGTCTATATTATCCATACTGCTTTTAGCTTTTTGGTCTAACAAATTAATGATACTTGTTGTATGCTTCTCAAAATCATTGAACTTTTTAACATATGTTGCAAGTTCTTTTTTATCTGCCTTGTCTTCAGTTTTGACCTTAATTTTTTCAAAGTCATTTCCAAGCTTTGAAAAACTTCGCTGAAGATCTTTTGTAACATCATTAAACTTGTCAAATTCTGCAAATTTTTTCTCAACCTCAATAAACATACTTTCGACCTTATTTGAATGCCTCTCAATAATTGCCTCTGTTTTTTTAATATCAATAAGTTCTTGTTTTATTTCCTCATTTAGTTTAGAGACCTGTTCTATACCTTTGTAAAAATTCATCTGTCTTCTTATGCCTTTAATTTCACTCATAAGGTCTCTCATTAAGGTTTCATTACTCTCAAGATTTGCTTTGAGAGCTTCTTGTTTCGAATCAAGCTTTCTTACCTCTACCATTAATTGATCAGGCTTAACACTTTCTACCACATCAATTGCTTTTGTTGCCGCCGCTTCAACACTTGAAACAGTCTTTTGTACATCTGTAATAAGCCCTCTCATTTCTCCAATCTGTTCACTTACTGAGGAAAAGCGTTCATTGGTTGCAAGCCTTTGTTGATTTAATCCTTCTAATTGAGCTTTGAGTTTTATTAACTCAACGCCCACATTCTGATTTTGAAATTCATCAATTGGTTTTGCAGTTTTTTGTTCTATTTCTGCTTGTTCGTTTGCAAGATTTTGCTTAATCATTTCCTCATCAGACAATTTTTTTTTAAAAAGCCCCATTTTGTACCACCATACTATTTACCGAACATTTCCATAATAATCATTTTTGGTCTTGTTTTCTGATTTTATTTTTGTAAAACTTATTGAATAATAATTATTCCAAAGACTATTCTGAAGGCTTAACTATTTCATCCCAAAGCCCTGCTTCTTTTAATATTTGGGTTTTTAAATCAAGCTTTTTCTCTGAAAGTGCTTCTTTTATGTCATTTTCAATATCATCAAGCAAAAGATTAATGTTATGATAGTCATTTTTATTACTTGAGTAAGGAAGATATTTAATTTTTGACTTAATATTAATCATCTTAAGATGAGGGATTAGCATATCATAACCCTCTTTTCTAAAGCCTGAAATCTGCTCATCAAATTGAACACACCTTTCTTTTATCGCACTAATGGTTTCAAGATTTCCTGACTTTATTGACTTTGACCTTTTTTTCAAAGCCTTAGTCTTATCCAAAAGTGCTTCTGATGATTCCAAATGGGATTCAAATCCTTTTTTTGATTTATTTATCTCTCCAAAAAAATCCTTCTCATTTTGAGTGCTCACATCATTTTCAATAACGTTATCTTTAGGAATATTCTTGTTAAGCTGTTTAGTTTCAAACTCCTTTATTGCTTGAATGAATTCACTTGGGTCTTTTAATCTTCGAATTTTATCTGCTAAATATGATGCTCCAAATACATGTTCTAACCAATTAGAATAATCATTATTGTTATTATTTGTATGAAAATGAAAGTTCTCAAGATTTAAGTTGTGTGTATTTTTGATAATTTCTGATTTAAAGTCTTGAAATGACTTAAGAACTTCCCCATTCTTGCAAAAGAAATAGTGTTTGGGGTTATTTATTTGAGATGATATTAATTCAAGCATTATTTATCACCTCAAATAGTTCTTTTTTTGTTTTGGCTTTAGATATTTTATCTGCAATTTCTTTTTCTCCAAATACTCCAAGTACCCATGCAGAGAAATCATTTTTTGATTCATTGACATGATTATTAAATTCCTCATCAGACATTTCAGATAAATAGTTTGCAAGCTCTGATATACTTTTAAGTTCTACTCCGTTTGAAAGCCAGAAACTCTTATCCTTTGGTGCAAGCCTTTCAAGAATTTCCTTTTTCTTTTGTGGGTCTATTGACTTTTTAACATCAGCATCAAAGAACTTTTCAATATCTTGGTAGTGCGCTTTTATGTTCTCATCAGGCTTTATTAAAGAATTGTCTTTATTTATTTGAGCAGATTTTAGAGAGCTTTGCTCTAAGGATTGTTTTTGTTCCTCTGGATTTGAAGTACTTGTTTCTTTTTTGGAGTTTTCAGTATTTAATGAAACATTTTCATTTAAATCGGTTGCTAGTTTTGGGTTTGGACCTTGTGCTTTTGTTTCTTCATTGTTTATTTTAGGAGGATTTTTTAATGCTGGAAGCTTTTGCCCTTTTTCTCTCATATCTAAAAGCTTTAATATCTCAGATCTATCTTTTGTTTCATATAAAAGATTTCCAAGTTCTATATCATTAACAGCGCTTATTATCCAATCAGCTAAATCATTTTTTGAATCATTTACATGGCTTTCAAAATCCGAATCTTTCATTGCTTCTACTTCAGAATATAAGCCCTTTGGATTAACAACAAGCATTCCATTTACAAGTTTTAGAATCTTATCTGGAGGAACGTCTTTTTTGAAATTAGTAGTCATATCTTCTTTTTCTTCCTTTTTGGTTTCCTCTTGTTTGTTTTGCGCAACAAAATCTTTTCTATCTTGTTTTGCTTTTTCAAGTTCTTCTTTTAACTCAGCTTCAGAAACCATTCTTATTTCAAGTTTCTTTGGCGCTTTTCCTAATTTATCCCATACTTTCTTAAGCCTTGGCAAAAGACCATCAAGATAAATTTTTACCATGTTAAAATTACCACTTTTTACCTTATCTAATGCCAACTTTAGCTCAAGTTTTAAATCGAAAACATCCTGCTTTAACTCTTCTAATTGATCAAGTTCATATTGAATTTGGTCTATTTGTTCGTTATAGGTATTGTATGATTCGATTTCATCATCAGAAAGTCTTGCTACTGAGTGAAGTATTGGTCTAAAGGTTACAAAGTAAGGTTTACCCCTATTATAAGCGCTGTTTTGAAGCATTCCGGTTCCTACGCTTGCTTTAACAAGACTTTGCAAGATATCAGCGCCATATTTGACCTTAATTCTATCAAGGTCTCCTTCATCTCTTGTTCTCATCTGGATTTCTGTGTTGATGTTTGCTTTAATCTGCCCAACGAAATCTGCTAAAACCTGACTAATAAGCATTACACCTATTCCCCACTTTCTAAACTCTCTGCAAGCTCTTTCGATTTGTAAGAAACCTTCCCCACTTCCACCGAATTTTGGCAAAAGCCTATGAACCTCATCGTAAACTAAACAAAGTCTTAATGGTTCTGACTCATCAAAATTAGAGTGAAATACCTCTCTTACAGTATTAGCTACAAAGATATCTATATCTTTTGGATCGAGTCTATGGATCGCAAAAACTTGGATTTCGCCAGGCTTCATGTATTTTTTAATATCAATTAATTCCCTTGCGTTTTTTATCTCTCTAATGTTTCCCTTAAAAGACATAGCTTGATTTTCTTTCATTCCAAAATTAGGATATAGACTTAAAAGCCCCTTATTAGTAAGTTTTCTAAGCATACCAGTCCATTGTGCAGTTGGGTCAAACACAATTACAGCTACATCTTTCATTAAAAGTTCCTCAATAATAACTTGGGCACTAAAGCTCTTTCCTCCACCTGTACTTCCTGCAACGATTGTGTGGGTTTTAAGATTTTCAATATTGATATAGGCCTTGTTATCACTTTCAGCAATCTTTCCTACAAAAATGTTTCTTGGTCCAACTTTAGGAATCTGTGTGTAATCAACTTTTAGATGGTATTTCTTTTTGGATTCTATATCTTTTTTTATGTAGATTATCCCTGCTATAATCCCTGCAAGCCCTAAAATTATAAGAAGTAAATGCCAAAGTTTTACTTTTCCAAAAACCATGTATTCATGCAAAGGAAGATTTACTGTAAAAAGATAATTTGAACTTGTAGTAAGACCTAAGTAATTGGCAGTTACCCTTAATGCATAGTCTCCTACTGGAAGGTCTGTAGGAAGAGGTGCAGTCTTAATTACAGAGACAGATGTTTTCACATAAAGGTTAGTTGTATGAGTCCAAACCGTTTTTGTGCCTTCTATATTTTGTATTGTGTATATTGCCTGAACAGGATATTCCCTGTCTGTTAAAAGATTGGTAAAGTCCGTTCTAAAAGTAAATTTAGAGCCAGGGTATAGCTTCTTGTCAGTTGCTGAAATACCTATCAAAAGCGCTTGGATAGGAATTTTATCTTTATCTAAAATCTCAATAGAGATAGGGATCTCGGCTTCAATGCCTCCTGTAATATTTAGTGAACCATTATAAACCCCTGGACTTAAATTACCAAAAAAAGTAAGCATAGTTTGACTTTCTTCTCGAGGGTTTAAGTATAAATTTTTTTTGTCAATTACAGTTAAGTTGACAATATCACCTGTCAAAGTAAAATCAACCTCTACACCCGTTAATTTAAAACTCTGAATATATACAATGTCTTGTGCAAACTCGCCCTCTCTGATTTTTTTTTCAATGGAACGGTAGGGAATCCAAAATTCTTTACCCTCAAAATCAAATGGCCTTTCAATTACATAAGGCACTTCACCCGGACCATAGTCAGGCCCATAATCAGGACCTTGATCTGAATAATAATCAGGGCCAATATCAGTGTAAATATTTGGTGGGACATCAAGCTCTAAAATGATGTTATGTTCAACCATCTGGTCTTCAATCACAGTAACGTTCCCTGCATAAACCTTATACCCTTGTTTTATTGCAATAATCTTTTGTTCGCCAGTTGTCGCTGTTAGATTATAAAATCCATTTTGATTTGTAACTGTTGAAGAAGAGCTTACTACTATTATAACATCATCAACAGTATTTCCAGATATATCTGTTACTGTTCCATAAACTCCTCCCCGTATATCTGATTCATTTTCACCTGCTAAACATACATTAAAAGGGTTTATAAAAACATAGTATTTTGTGGTTTGATTGTTGCCTATTGGAAGCAAAAACTGATAGTTATAATACCTGTCATTAAAGCCTCTTGTAAGGATTCTATTCAAATGAGCTACATACACTAGATTGTTGTGTCTATCTTTTAATATTCCTGTATCATATGTTTCTTCTTCAGTTCCAGTTCCTACCGAAGTAGCAACATAAGGAATATTATTTATCGTCCTACTTCCAAGTTCTATACTCATAGTTTTTGTAAATGTGTTATACGCAGAATCGTAGTGAGTTGAATTAATTCCTATATACTGGTCTATTAACGCTGGAGATGCAGGAATTAAAGAATTAAAATCCACTTGGGATTCAGGCACTGTACTTGCAAACATCAGATTTCTTTTATTTTTTTCAACGCACTCAAAAAACATATTTGCTTCAGTCATACTGCTAGGTTTTAAATCAAATTCCCACGGTTGAGTTAATCCCACACCAAATGCTGCACCGTAAAGTCCCGCCCAATTATATGCGGGTTTTTTGAAAAGCAGATTGAGCTGATAAATATAACCTCCCTTACCCTCATGGTACGCAACATAAGCAGTATAGCTACCAAAGATTCCAAGTATTATAACAGCTATGATTGAAAGAATTGCTATCAGTGAGATTATTCTGTTGGTTTTTCTAATCTTTGCATATTTAAGCATAGGATTGGCCTTTTCAGCTTCCATTAACGCTATCGCTTCCTCTATTGAAAATTCCTCTTTTTTATCCTTGGTTTTTGTTCTTTTGAGTATGATAATTTCACCCAGATAATTTTTAGACAATCTTATTTATTAGGTTAATAAGATATTCATAGTTTGCCTTGTATTTTTCTTTTGTGTTCTCATCAAGTGCATTATAAGAATCCATCAAAATAACTTTTTTATTTCCAAGGAATTCTTTTGTAGTTTTTTCTTTTTTTGACGCAATCTCATCAATAATCTTTTCAAAGAATGCTTTATTAATTTCATTAAATAGGGATATTGCTTGGCTGTAAACTTTGGATTTTAGCTCTTTTGGATATTTCTCATAATTTAATTTGATTTCTTTAAACACTAAATTTGCCTGTAAAAGATTTCCTGCATCTAGGTAATCTTTACAATCATTTATCAAAAGATTCATAAGGTGTTCTTTTTTCTTGTTTGATCCAAAAATCTTTCTTATGTGATCAAGCATATCAAATGCATAAATCAGGTATACTACTAAGATGAAAAGAAGTATCACTACAAGCCAAGCAGATGAACTTAATTGTGGCAAAGGGATTATCGCAGCACCTGTAATTAAGTTACCTACTGATTTGCCTTTTGCTAAAAAGACCTCATCAGACATTAGAATGGTTAGCGAATTTTTTGCATTTTCAATATCCTTTGTGCCCTTTATGTAATAAACAATCCTCGGTAGGTCTTTTGAGAATCTAAGTAAAGGATCTTTTTTAACAATCTCTCCTTTAGTAACCATAGTTATCTCATCACTACTTTGAGCCGTATCTTTTGGGATGTATTCTAGCAAAAAAGATTTTTGTGAAGCATTTCCTGTTAAGGTAACCTCTTTATCAACTAATGTTACTTTTTCAACGCGACCATCAATGTAATGCAATTCAACATGGCTTATAGTTGTTTTAATTAGAATAAGATTTTGAAGATCATTTAAGGCTTTTAAATCTAAATTTCCTAACAGATTCTTACTCTCAGCATATTCTTTTGCAATAATAGTAAGATCTTCTTTTTTTGGATAGGTTACAAAGTCCTTAGACTCACCAACAACTATATCATAATAAGTTGTTTTTTCAAGGAGTTCTAATGAATTTTGATATTCATTTCGTTTTCTATCTTTTTCAGAATCAGACAAATCCCTTCTAAACTGCAGTGCATTTATATCTCTTAAGATTCTTTCAAAGTCCCTTAAAGCCAAATCCAAATTATTTCTGAAGTTTAGTGAATTTGCAGGACCTTGCCCTTTATAATCAAGATTTTCAAGGTTTGTATATGCTTGGTCTATTTTTGATCTAATTCTTCCAGCATCAACAAGTTCATCATCATCTGTACTTGACATGTAAGAAATTAAACTAGTTTCATTAGATTCCTCACCTTTATTTACAATAAAGTTAAAAATTTGAGAGCTAAACGGAAGTGAATTTTCCTGGGAACACTCAACTTTCCATTTATATTCTCCATTTTCAAATTCTTTATTAAAAGTTATGTTTTGTTTTGATTCTAAACTAAAATCTTTAACCTGTTCAAACCAAGATGATTCTTTTTGCGCTACATATAACACACAATCTGTATTTTTTTCAATATCAACAGTTGCCTTGAAATATACTACTCCTTTTGATAATCGTTGATTGCTATAAGGTTCTAATAGTATAATTGGATTTTCTATTGAAAGATTATTTATTACAGGCTCATTTGATTGCAATCTGATTACAACAGTTTCATTTTTTTTAACCTCATAATCAATTATAGAGCTTTTATAATCAGTTGCTGTGATTTTTAACTCATAATCATTAGGGATTAATTTAAATGAAGCAATTCCTGAATCATTTGTGTATTCTTTTTCATTATCAAAGCTAACACTTGCAAGAGGTATTGATTTATTTTCGCTATCAATTACTTTTACCTCAACTTGGTACCAATCATTCACAGAGATAGTAAATAGTTTTTCTTGTTTATTTCCTTCATTATCGCTTACTTCAATTCTGGTTTCATAGTTTCCGGAAGTATCATATTTTATATTGAGTTTATTTCCTTTAATCTTTGTTCCATTTTCAAGTTGCCAAGAATAATTATAGGGCAGTATTCCGCCATTTGCAGATGCTGAAAGTTTGATTTCATCCCCCTTAAAGTATATTGTTTTTCCACTCAAAGCAATATCAATACTATTCTTTATTTTATAGGTCTTACTTATTGTTTTAGTGATATTATTTTTTGTTAGAGTAGCATTGATTATATATTCGCCAGTTTTATTTACACAATGAAGGTCTATTTCTTTTGGGAAGGTTTCATTTGATAATTGAAATGTTTTTAAACATTCAGCAAAAGAACCTATCATTGATTCTTTAGGTCCATAATTAAGTATAGAAATTAATGAATTTTGAGGAGCATACAATAAAAATTGCTCTGATGACCCTATGTCATATTCTTGTTTTGCTAAAATATTAAATTCAAAAGGGGTGATATTTACTAGCCTAGTTACATTTTTTGCTAAATAATTTTGTGTTTCATTAAAGACCAATGAAACCTCATATAAACCAACAGGCTTAATTTGTTTGTTTATTTCAATAGGAGTAATGTTATCACCAGTTGCTATTTTTGAGCCATTAAAAAACATCTCTACTGCTCCTTCATCTTGCAATGTGAAGCCCTTTAAATTAATTGTACTCCCTTCTTCTGATTGAAAGTCTTGTATAGTGGAATTTATTAGGAGCTCAGTATTAGGTTCAATTTTTTTGATTGAAAATAAAATTTCTCCAGTTGAATTTGAAAAAAGATTAATATCTGTTGCAAGCACCCTGAAACTGTATTCTTGTGATTTCAAATTTGAAAATGAGTAATTACATTCATAAACCAACAGATTATCTGGATTTAATATTTCTTTTTTCACACATTCAAGGGAATATTGAGATGATGAATTGGTGAAATTATGCTCTATTAGATTTGCAGATAAGTTGCTCTTAGAGTATATATTCATCCTTAGGAAAAAACTAACTCCTTGAGAATAATTATAAGTTGATTGGGTTGGAGAGAGTATTTCAAAAACTATGTTTCCATCATTACTCTGAGGAGTAGGACTAACACTTACATTTTGTGATATGCCTAAATTAAACAAAAGAATACTTATTATAAATACTAATAAAAGTGCAGTTGACCAATAAAAAGATTTATTGTATTTACTTGTTTTATTAAGTATATTATTTTTTGCTTTCATTTTTTTAGCTCATCTATTATTTTTTTTAATTCAGCAACTAGTTTTTCTTTATCTTGCGTAGTTTTTTTAGTTATGATCTCTTTTTCTAGATTT
>CAZQHF010000023.1:0-10405 GCA_964593535.1 uncultured Candidatus Saccharibacteria bacterium | reverse complement strand
CGCCATTAACTGCAAGAAACACTACACTTATCGGAATCCATAGTTGGACAATTACCGATGGCGGAATGAAATTTTCTGTTTCAAATATAAGCTCTGAGAATACATTTGCTATTTCCAAATTTGTAGAACGAAACGAAACATCTTTTGTTATTGGAGATGAACCATTTACATTACTAGGAGTTAATTCTTACTATTTATCAGACTATGCAACAAATTTAACTTATGATGATTCAGGAAATGAAATAAATAATTCAAGACAATATGTTTTAGAAATTTTAGATAAAGCACAATCTTTAAATATTAATGTTTTAAGGACTTGGGCTAACATGATGGGAGGAGGTTGTGATGCTTATGCTGAAGGTTCTTGTTGGGATATTAAACCCGAAGGAGGTCACTGGAATTTATTTGAAGTAAATGAACCAGGAAATTACTCCGAAGAAATGTTTGAAGCATTAGATTGGGTGATTTATGAAGCAAGTAAAAGAGATATAAGAATAATGCCTGTATTAATTAACAATTGGAATGAATATGGTGGAATGAGATGGTATGTTCAACAATCTCCTACCACTAACAAAACCTATGCAAATGTTAGTAGCAATTCCGAAGACAATTGGTGGGTATTTCATGACCAATTCTATACTGATACAAATACAAAGCAATATTACAAAAATTTTATAAATTATACATTAAACAGAGTTAATACATATTCAGGATTACAATATAAAGACGATCCCACCATATTTGCATGGCTCTTAGCTAATGAACCTAGAGCAAAAACACAGGGTGCTGATTCAGAGTTAATGGTAAACTGGACTACAGAGATGACTGCATATGTAAAAAGTATAGACGAGAATCATATAGTCGGAATGGGTGTTGAAGGAATAGGTTTAAATGAATCTTGGGGTGATGGATATAATTTTAATGACATCCACAATAACACAGGTGTTGATTTTGCAACTTTTGCTATGCACCCCGACCAGTGGGATTGGTTTGTTCAAAGGGGAGAAGATTCAACAGGATGGCTTACAGGAGGTGTCGGCGATAATAGAACAATTGATTTTTGGACATCAGGGACAGGATATACATACAATAATCGATATACTCCTGGGAATGTTGCTAATTGGATACCAAGATTAAGTAGAAACACCTATGATTCTTGGTCTGCTTTTAATACTAAACTTGCAAATGATATGGGAATGCCTGTATTATTACAAGAAGTTGCTTATCCTACTGCTCAGCCATCAAATTTAAGAGATAAATTCTTTCAACAGGGTATTAATACATTCTTTAAAGAAGGAGGTGACGGACTTTTGTTTTGGAATTTTAATCACGATAATTATTATTATTCTACAGATACACCAGGTATAATGGATGATGGGTATAGTTTCTATTACTCTACAGATTCTTTCTTAGCAGAGAAGTCTCAATCTGTCATAGACTCTTTTGAATTCGCTTTAATAAATAATACAGATAACACTAGTTGGGTAACTATAATAAACAACAATCAGATAACTTTCTATTACAATCTTGCTTCGGCAAATGAAATCCACAATTGTTCGCTTTATATAAATACTACAAATCATTCTCTTGAATCTTCAGGGTATTATTTAGATCAGACAAATTCTACTCCACTGATAGATGGAGAAAATTCTTTTGAAAAGTTATTTTCAGACGATGCAATGTTTTCTTATTGGTATGTTGAATGTTGTGATACAGACTCTTGTATTCAGTCTGATGAAGAATATATATCTACACCCCCCCTTATCTCTTTAATTAGTCCTACAGATGATGAATTCATAAATGAAACAGAAGTAACATTTAATTACACTGTTGAATCAGGGTTAATTGTAACAGAGTGTGTCTTATTCTTAGAAGGGCAAATAAACCAAACAAATAGTAGTCTTCCTTCTGAATCTATATTCTCTAGTAGTTTTTCAGTTAGTATACCTGATATTTCAAAACTTTATAGATGGCAGATTAGATGTTCCGATATGAGTGGATCAACAAGGTATTCTTCAACAAATTCTTTCACATATCACAACGGAAACATTAGCATTTCTTTAGTTTCTCCGTTAAACGAAACTAGTTCTGGTATTGGTACACACAATTTGACAACAAATTTCACTTCTGAAACACTAATAAAAAGAATTAGTCTATTTATAGGAGGATTATTAGTTAATTTATACACATTTACAGAAGATACTTATTCTTCTATTTATGGATTTGTTAATGACTTCGCAGATGGAGTATATAATTGGTTTTATACAATCGTAGATGAATTTGAGGTATCAAAAACGAGTGAAACATGGGAATTAACTATTGCTATATCTCCAAGAGTTTATTTAATTTCCCCATTAAACCAAACATTAATACTTGAACCCGATGTTTATTTCGTTGCCAATTTTTCAGAGGACACTAATTTATCTAATGCTACATTTTATTTATGGAATTCTACTAATGATTTAATAAATACAACGACAATCAGTATGACAGGAACTTTAAATTCTTCAAATCTCTCTGTTCATTTACCTTATGATGGCACTTACAAATGGAATTACGAATCTTGTGATATAAATGGAAATTGTGCTTTTAATTCTACAAATTACACTCTAACATTTACAACAGATATAATCCCCCCCATTATTAATATAACTCACCCATTAGATAATAGTTATCAAAATGTTTATGATGGATATATTAATGTGACTACTAACGAAGCCATAAATTGTTCACTTGATTCTGTGTGGTTTGATTGGTATAGTAGTGAAGGATATAATTTTTCTTTCATCAACAATTCAGTTCTATCCGACGGAGGATATCATATCAATGTATCTTGTTGGGATTTAGCAGGTAATAATGCTTCAGAGTATATTTACTTTACTTATGATATTACTCCTCCCCAAGTTTTTATATTAAATAATAGTATTTTAACAAATAATAATAATGTTAGTATATATTTTAATTCGACGGAGGGATTAACTTCTTCTTTAAACTGCTCATTATATTTGAATAATACACTTTATAATACAACTGATTTTTTAGTATGGATGGGTGATGAAGTTTATATAAATGCAAATAATGTTCCCGATGGAGATTTATCTATGAATCTCACTTGTATGGATGATTCAGGGAATTTAGGATGGAATGATACAGAGACTATCAGTATCGACACTACATCACCAATAGTTACTATCCACTATCCAACGAATACAACCTATGGGACGAACCAATCAGTCCTTAATTATACTTTAACCGAAATAAATCCCTACTCTTGTTGGTATTCTATTAACGGAGGGGTAACGAATTCAACCCCATATACCAATTGTTCAAATTTTACAGGATTAAGTAGTTCAGAAGGAATTAACACATGGATAGTTTATGCAAATGATTCGGCAGGAAATGTGAATAGTTCTACAATTTCATTTACATTAAACACAACATTGCCATCAGTTACACCAATGTATCCTGAAAATAATGGAGAAGATTCTGATGGAAGTTTAGAAATTGGATTTCAAGTAGACAGCTATTGGGATATAACCTCTTGTTCTGTATACTTAGATAATATTTCTTCTCAAACAAGTTCTACAATAACAAAAGGAGTTACTAACGAATTTATTATTAATAACCCCCCTACAAAAGATAATCTTGAATGGTTTGTATCTTGTACAGATGAATTTAATAGGGTAGGAAACTCTACAAAAAGAATAGTAGACACACTTGTTGGAGGTGGAACACCAAGTGGAGGCGGTGGTGGGGGAAGTTCTGGGATTCCAACGGATGAAGATGAAAGATATATCTCTGAAGGAATCATATGTGGGAAGGTTTATTATTTTATTATAGATAGATTAGACAATAAAAATGACATATTCTACACGAATTTAGATTTAAGCACTCTTGCTAGTACACTATCTCAAGATTTAGGGTATTCAGTAGATGTAGTAGATATAAAGCCCTATGTAGATAATTATACACAAATATGTGCTAATATTACTAATTTAACAATTCCCTCAATCATTCGAGATACACCTCCGATGGCTATTACATATATCAAACCATTTCAATTTCCTAATTGTTCAATAGCTTTTAACAATAGCTTTTTAGATTTTAGTATACCTTTCTTTAAGATTTATCGAGGTGAAATGAATTGTGAAAGTATTGATCTTTCAAGATGGATATTCGGAATAAAAGAAGAAAATGGCGATTACTATTTCATAGGTATTAAATTTTATTTAGTACTCTTTGTAGTTTGTTTTATAGCATTGTGTTTCATATTCAAACCTCGAAAAACTAAGAGATATCCTTATAACACTCCCAATTAAATAACTAAAAAAGATTTTAAGAAAAGATTTATAAAGAGATTAAAGCTGAATAAAATATGGTAAAATGCAAATACGGAAAACTTGCCGTACCTGTTCGTGAAAGAGGGTCTATTCGAAGGTGCAAACTGAAGAAAAAGACTAAGATAGGAAGAAAACTTGATAGGGCTACTCCTTCAAGCGAGTATCACGAAATTAGGTATAGGAAGTTAAAAAGAGCAAAAAGAAAAAGTAGGAGATAATTCCTATGAAAAAAAAGAATAAGAAACTATTAGGAATATTTGGAATAGCATTAGTTCTTAACACAATAGAAAATCTTATTTTACTTAGTTTCTTCTCTGTCCCAATTGCTCAAAATTCTATAATAGGTTCTTTGGTGTTTGCCTCTGCATTTACTTGGATATATCACCAATTAGGTATCTAATGTCCTTCAAATTTTCACTTTTCAGTTTAGAGAGAAAACAAGATTCAGAATGTGTAGAACATAATAAACCAAAGGAGGATAAAATGAAAAAGAAATCAAAGAAATTAAAAAGCCATCAGAAGAAATTTTCTAAGTATTCGAGAATTTGTCATAAAGAGCCTACAAAAGATAAATATTATAAATGTATGAGTGAAAATCTGAGGAAAAAATAACTATAAATCTTTTTAAGAAAGGGTTTAAAAGGGTTATTCTATTATATAAACTATGAAAAGTACAAGAATAAACAACAAGTGTGGAAGAATAAAGAAATTCATTAATGGAAGTGCAGTTATACGATTAGAAGGTATGAAAAAAGATACAAAAATTCCTATTTCTTTACTAAAAGCACCAAGGGGGTTTCACAAACTTTCTTTACAAAAAATGAGAGAAGTTTTAGATAGTCCACATCAAGGTTATAAAAAAGGAGGAAAGGTTTGTGTTACTAATGAATATCCCTTGTTCGATTAAATGAAAAAGAAATATTTAGGATTTATAGAGAAAGATTCTTTCACATTACTTCATTATATTCCTTTAGTTGGTTTTGTTTTTCTTGCACATTATCTTTCAGTAAATAAATTTTTTAATCTAGAGTTGATGACACAAACGAATCCTATGGTTGGATGGTTTCTACTTGCTGTTTGGTACTATGCCTTCCTTTTAGTAGGGGATCAGTTAGTTCACACTCTTTTCAAGAGGCATTAAATGAAAAACGAAATTCTTTCTTGCAAATGTAAAAAAAAGATAAATGATTCTCTCTATGAGAAATGCGAATGTTCTGCTCCAAGAAGAAAAACGAGAGAGTATGATAAAATAATCCTTAATTCGGAGGAAGATTAGATGGAGGATGTATGAGTACTCTAAAATGTCCAATTAGAAAGAAGGAATCAAAGAGAATAAAAGAAGAGAGGAGACTTGGTGGAAGTAAAGACTATGCGAGAGGATACAAGGATGCAATGGGAAGGTGTCAAAAAGAAATGAAAAGGAGGGGTTGTTGATGACTATACGAAGATCTTTGAAAAGTAGAACTCTCCTACCAACAGATTTTGGAGATTTTCTTGCAATAATTTCAGCTTTTGGCTTTTTAGCAATCTTCTTTGAATATGGATTGAATATAGATACTCTTATGTTAATGAGTACACCAGTCTTCCTGATACTTGGGGGTTTTGGTTTGATGATCGTAGGAAATGTTCTTACAATAAAACAATGGACTAAAGATGGAATCCAACCTAATGAATATTCACAATTATTTGCAGTAGTATTCGGAATTTCTAGTGTGTTACTAGGTTCATTAATACTAATGGGTGTGACTCTTCCACTAACTATAAGAGGTTGGGTAGGGCTATTTGCTTTCCCTCCATTGATCTATATTATGATTCATTATTATCTAAAAAATAAATATGGGGTCTGCTGACTCTTAATTCAAATGATAAAAACAAAACAAGCATTAACCTCGTCTCCAATTCATCCATATCCTAATCCATTAAGGGTATGGACTTCTTGGAGACGAGGTTAAAAATTGCAAATGAATATGCTCTTGTGGAGGACTTAAAAGAGTTCTCTTAAAATCTTTTTAAGAAAGGATTTAAAAAGGGAGATTATCTAAATTTAATATGGCAACTAAACTACCAAAAATAACATATAATGCTAAAGGTATTGGAAAAAGAAGATGTGTAGTTGATTTCAGATTAGAAGAATTAAGGTGTCCTGTAGGTAAAGGAAGAGAATTTAAGTCAATAAGGTTCAAGGAAATGCCAGAAGGGAAATATTCGAAAATAAAGAAAAAATTAAGAGGATTAAGGTTTAAAACCTCTAATCAAGATTATATAGGAGGATTAGACGATTAAAGTGGTAAAAATAAATTGTAAATTAAAAAAGAATAGAAATAAAAGTGTATGTCAGAGAAATATTTCTAATAATAAATGTAAGGAAGATATAGGAGAATCAAGGTTTTCTTTAATAATTCCAAAAAGAGATAATTCTTCTAAACCTATAAAACCAAAATTAATTCAAAAATATATTAAAGAAATGAACAATATCTTTGGAGGATCTTCAGCTATTCCCAGAATAGAAGGTTGTGTCGTTGATGAAAACAACAAAGGTAAATTTCAATGCGAACAGAGTATTGAGATAGTGGGTGTTAGAGATTTTGAAAATCCTTATGATAAAAAATATGGAGATGATTTAAGTAAATCAAGCTGTGAAGAAAGGAAAAAAATATTAAAAGAAGATTGGTCTAAGGTAAAAATTTTAGGAGAAAAAGCGAGAAAAGAATTTGGGCAAGAATCAATCTTAGCAATTCATGATAAAATAAACGATGCTCATTTCTCTTTTGGAGATAAACTGAGTAAATTACCTAAAAAAAGAATAGGAAAAAAAGTAATTTTCCCTTAAAATCTTTCAACCATTTTTTTTACTTCATCGTGATTGCTTTTACTTAATTTTTCATAACATTTTTTACAGCGTAATCGATTATACCCCCAATAAGCATCCTCATAATTTATTTCCTTTCCACAATTTCCACAATTTTTTTTCTTTTTTTTCTTAAAGCAAATATCTTTCATAAACTTATCATCATAATCTTCATATCTTTTCCCTTCAAAAGCATTAAAAGGTTCATCCTCTTCCTCTTCATAAAGAGGATTCTTATTTTTAGTACCACAAGAAGGACAGCTTACCATGTTGTATTTGCTTTTAGTAGTCCAACTATGCTTACATTTCTTACAAGTAAGATTATTGTTTTCCTTACCTTTTACTGCTTTTTGGATGTCAGAGATTAATAACTCTATCTTATCCATTCTTTCTTCTATTTTTTTCAGTTTATCTTTTGCCATTTTTTCTTAATCTTATTTCCTCCATGAAAGTTATCCCCCTCTTGAATCCTTCAAATCCATTATACTTTCTCTTCTCCTCTATACTCATCTTATACCATTCTTTTTCAAGTTCTTTTATTTCTTTTTTATTCATTATCTCTAATCCTAAGAGTTCCGCAATGAATATCGTGGTCAAATAAATCGTCAGGGTCTTCAAAATCATCCTCTTCTAAGAAGATTCCACATCCTTTTAAAATTTGTTCTTTATTCATTTTATTTCTCTCCTTATTTTTTTTATACATTCCCCTATTTCTCTCCTGTAGCAACGGATTTCACATTCTGTTTCCCATAGCCACTTCAATCTTTCTTCTATTTTTTTTATTTCTCTTTCCATTATAATTCCCTTCTTTCTAAAGAGTTTCTTTTTTCTACCAATCCTTCTTTTTCTTTTTGAATCTTCTTTCTTCTTTCTTTAATCCTTTTGTTTTCTATCAAATCCAAAGATCCTTCACTCAAAGATTGATTATATTCATGGATTTTCTTCTCAAGGAATTCAATTCTATTTAGAAGGTTCTTCGAACACTTATTCTTTATTTCTTCATTAAATTTAATTATTTCAATACAATAACCCTCAAACCCTTCAAAGTCTTCCGAAAAGTATTTACCTTTCTCCTTGAGAAATCTTATCAATTCCTTATTTCTTTTTAAGACATCTCCTTCCTTATAACACTCTTTTTCATATTTAGAAAGAAGAGATTTATTAAATTCTTCTCTTTGTATTCCTGCCAATCTCTGAAATATATCCAATCCTGCACATTTCTCACAGAATAAACATGTCGTTTTTCCGACTGCTTTTTCTTTCTTACAATAGACACATCTACTTCCTTCAAATTCTTCTTTTTGTTTGTTTTTCATTTTGTTTTTTCCTTTTTTTGATTATGACTAGGGGGAGAACTTTTCTCCCCTCTTTTTTCTATCCGACTATGAAAAGATGGTTAAAAAATAAGACCATCCAATAAAATATGATTTATTCTTCGTCCTCCCCTATAAAATCCTACTACTCCTCGTGTTCCCATCTTATTTTTTACCTCCTTTCATCTCTTTTAAAATGTTAAATAATGGATGTTCTACCTTTCCCCTCGCCTTAAAAATTTTATATCTCAAATCTTCTAAACAACCCTTTTCATAATCATTTAAACTTAATCCCCTCAAAAAGTCTGGAAGTGTTTCTTCTGTTAATCCCTTGCATTTCTTCATTAAGTCAGAAGTTAAGTATAAATAAATCTGTTGATTCGTGCTGTGTAATGGTCTACAAAGGCTCTCAGTCATCAAATAAGCAACTATTTCTGCATTTCCTACATCAGAGGGTTCAGATCTTCCTTTTAGTACTCCAATCATCCCATTCATCATTCTTTCGGATTTAATTTCGTTCAAGATCCATTCAGGGATACTTTCTGCCCATCCCTTGTTTGCTACAATAAATTTATTTTCCATTTTTATCCTCCAAAATTTAGTTTAATCTTCTATATTTAAATAAATATTTTCTCCATCAATACTTATTCTGTCTTCAGCTTCCCAACTAAATAAACCCTTTTTTAATTTCCTTTCTATTATTTTATTCCTATCCATTTTTTTTATTCTCCAAAATTTAGTTTAATCTTCTTCTGTTTCTTCTTCATCATCTTCAGGAAAAGAGAAAAAATATTTTAAACCTTCGTTTAATACATTTTCTCTAACCCATTGGACAGGACATTCGTCTAACCAGTCATAAAACTCGTCAGGCATTTTTGTTTCTTCTTCCATTATTCCTTTAATCCTCCTTTCAATAGATGATTATAAAAGGCTTTTATTGTTTGGGATGCCCTAACCCTCTTTTTTGATCCCATTTGGGATTGAATATAAGATTTAAACATTTTCTACTCCCCATTCATTTTTAAAATTTGAGAATATATTGTCTTTTGCTTCTTCTTCAAATAAATACTTTGTTGCCTTTTCCTTAAATCTTGTCCATTTCATACAGGTAGGACATCTTTTTCCATAAATTTTTTCTCCAAAATGATTTTTAAATATTATAAACCTTTCTTTTGGGATCTTATAATCTAAAGCTTTTTTTAGTAGTTCTTGAAATTCTTTTTTCCCTTCTTCTGTTTCCTTTAATTTTCTATATTCTTCCCAGTTAGTTCTCCAATTAAATCTTTTATATTCTTCTTTAAATACATATCTTAAAACTTTTAAGGAGTCTGTATATTTATTTTTTCCTTCTTGCAAATTTCCTTCTTCATAACTCTTTAAAAGGGCTATTTCTACGGCTTCCTTGCCTTGTTCTTGCAAAATCTTAGAGAAATAAGGGTATTCTTCCCTGGAATAGTATAAAGGTCGTACATTATTAGATGCACAATTTATAAAAACTTTTCCTTGCTTTTCATCTATTTTTATACTTTTGACTTTTTCATAACTCATTCTAAAACCTCTAGATTTAATTTAAATTTCTTTCCCCTGTATTCTATTATTCTATAAGAATTAAAATTCTGATCTAATCCACTTGTTTTTAATTCTCCTTTTTCTATCAAAACTCGGAATATATCTTGTTTATTCATTTTTAACCCCATAGTTATTTAAATACTTACTACTATTTAAATCTATCCTACTACTTTTAAAAAGTAACGATCTAAGTATTTTCAATACTTCTTCTCGATCTATTAAATCTCGATTATTTTCAGAATCAAATTGTATAGTTTCGATCCCTTCAATTTTTCTTATTATTTTTTGGTTTAGTTTGATCATTTTTTATTTGTTTTGTTTTATCTATACTTATT
>CAZQHF010000022.1:0-10640 GCA_964593535.1 uncultured Candidatus Saccharibacteria bacterium | reverse complement strand
ATCTTATGAAGTTAGATCCTATGAAGCCTGAGCCACCTGTTATTAGGAGTTTCATATATTTATTTGGGTATATATAAATTTAGATATCCTATATTGTTTATTAGGGTACTATATATATGGGAAGAAAAAAAGGGTTCTATTCGATGCCTATATTATGTACAATATCTTTAATTAGTTTATCTACATATCTCTCAATGATAAATTTCGTAACAGAACCAGGTCGTTGGATACTTGGTAGATGGTGTGATGAGTGGGCTAAATATATACCTGGATCAAAAGTAGGAACAGAACCAATAGAGGGTGCCATAAATATATATGTTAACTACGCTCTTTATCAGAAAACTGGTATGGACATAGCTTACTTTACTCACAGAGAACTAACAGATGAGATTCTTCAGAAACGGTTTGATCAAGTTGCAAAAGATTGTGATTGGTGTCTTGCTCAGTGTACAAACACTTTTGACAAACTTCCCAAAGAGAAAACTACAATCGTTAAGCCAGGTGTTGGAAAACAATTCGTAAAGAAAAAGATTATTTTAGGAGTTCCTGTAAAAAGACAACCTTTTGATAGGAAAAGATTAAGCTGGGCCGAAGCTTTAATGGACATAGAAGGAATAGAGATTAAATTTGCGGAGGGAAATATCCCTTACAAGCGAATGGATAAATGGTATAAGAAACTAGACTACGTATTAATAACTAGTGAAAACGAAGGAGGACCAATGGGAGTACTTGAAGCAATAGCTATGGGGAAACCGTATATTGCACCAAAGGGTGTTGGTTGGGTTGAAGAGTATCCAGGTCTATACTTTAAAGACTTTGAAGATTTGAAGAAATTAGTAGAAGGATTAGTATACAAAAGAGATTCTTGGGAATTTTCTGCCAATCAGATGATAGAAATATGCGAGAAGCTGTGGCCAAAAACAGATATATTCTAATCTTTTGACTTTTATATTTCAGAAGTTTTCTCAGAGGAAGAATCTGCGACTTCTTTGTATATAAATAATCTTCGAGACAGATAGTTCCAAAAGAATACTATTCCAGTAGCACCAACTTTTCCAAGAAGAGGATATATTTCGAGAATGTCTACAAATATATACATTAGAAAAAGATTAATTAGCAAACCACATCCACTAACTAAAAAGACTTTTGATAGATCTGATTTCTCCTTGTTGTATTTTTTGAATGCGAACTTCCTACCCATTAGGTAATTGAAGAATGTTGCAGAAATAAAGGCGAGAATTGTTGACATACTAAAGTGAAAAATAAGATTCGAAAGCCAAAAGACAAACCATTCTACAATGGCAGCAGAGCCACCAACAAATAAATATAGTATAAAAGTTTTTATTTCATTCTTTTTATTTACCATATCCATATTTTACAATACAAAATAAAGCCCTAAGGCCATCTTTAATCTTTATCTTCTTACCCTGCTCTTTTGTTCTAGGATAGTAAGAAATTGGTACTTCTATTAAGTTTATATTCATCTTTCCTAATTTAGCTGTAACTTCAGGTTCAAAACCAAATCTATTCTCACAAATATCAATAGATTTAATAATATCCGAACGAAAAGCCTTATAGCATGTTTCCATATCAGTAACCTTTAACCCTGTAACAAGATTTGAAAGTAGAGTTAGCACCTTATTCGCAAGGATATTTTCTTTATATCCTCCAGTGTTACCTCCTGAAATAAAACGGGATCCATATACAACATCTGCGATTCCATTAAAAATTGGGTTAACTATACTGGGATATTCCATTGGATCGTATTCAAAATCGGCGTCCTGAATAATAATTACATCACCAGTTGCTTCTTTTATTCCCGTCCTTAAGGCAGCGCCTTTGCCCATATTTTTCTTCTGGAAAATGACTTTTGAAACTAATTTTTCTCCTTTATTTTTCAAAATCTCCCTTGTACCATCTGTGGAAAAATCTTCAACTACAATAATTTCTTTTTCAATTCCCTGAAGAGGTACATTTTTAACCTTTTTTATTAGGTCAATAACGAGGTCTTTTTCATTGTATACAGGAATAATTATTGATAATTTTTTACCACCCATGGGATTATTGAAGTTAAAATTTATATTTATTTACTAGAGATATTTGGACATTCTTTAAAAATTAAGATCTTTTGGTCATAAAAATTTAATGTCTCATTATCTTTATATTTTTCATAAATCTTTTCCAATTCCCCGCAATTCCTCTCTTGATAAGCTTCATATATTTCATCCCTAATTTTATAATCAGCCTCCTACTCTCTCGTCACCGAGAACTTTACATTTGAGATAAAAACTATCAGAAGAAATGCAAAGACAAAAACATCTAAAAGATATTTACGAATGTAATTATACATATAGTTATATAATTCACAAATGGAAAGACAGAATACTGGCATAAAAGGAATTAATGACCTACCCGTAATCCAAAGCTGATTAAACAATAGAGTTGAAGTTATCAAGATCGCAAACAAAATGATGGAGACAATCCATAAATTATGTACCATAAGTTTTCTGATTTGTCTTGCAAGGACAAGAAATAGAACAATCACTAAGAAAAACACTATAAACAAAAATCCCTTACTAAAACCGTAAACGTTAAATACACTGTATATCACATCCTTACAAAAGGAACTATCGCCACCATATAGAGGTAAACTGTCGGCTGAAATCAAAAAATGGTAGCGAAGAATAACAAGTGTACACAGTATATAAATGACTAACAGGGCCCAATTCTTTCTAAGAAAATTAAGAATGTTTTTGCTAATGAATAACCGCACAGAGGAATCTATTAAAAAAGTTGCGAATACTATCAAAGACACTGTATTTGCATAACAAGCAAGTATAAAAATAAAATAGGCTATTAATAAATATTTATATTCCACTAGATTATTAACCCACACTTTATAATAATAAATTCCCATCATAACTAAAGAAGCAGAAATTCCATAGCCTCTTGCTAATCCAAAAAACTCATTAAGTCCATAATTAAGAACTAATATACTCATTACGACATATTTCGAATTATATTTAATAGAGAATTTATACGAAAAGACGAGATACAATAAGTAAAACAACAAATTCGGAAGCCTAATTAATATTTCGGAGTAACTTATATTGAATATTTTATCGAAAAAGAAGATTAACACCGTATTCAAGAAGTGATTATTAGCCCAAGCACCTGGTAGTATCAAATCTAAAAAGCTCTTCCAGGAGAATCCTTTTGCATAATGTAAATAAGTAAACGACTCATCATATGTTATCCCCGTTGTAGAAGCACGATAAAGAGTAATTAGGAAAACAATTAGCGAAATTATAATGCTAAAAATTAGGAATTTGTTTTTTAAAATGTTCATTATGGTTCTCATTTATTGTGACGGCTCCTGGATAAAGTTGAGATCAGGTATAAAAATAAAGGAAGCAGTCCATAAAGCGCAAAAGTGTATCGTGGATGGTATGCAATAGGAGTTGCAATAATTGTAGTTAGAAAAACCAATAACGGCGCAGAAAGAACAAGAAGAATACTGTACTTCTTATAATATAATGATAATCCTACTGTAAAAATTAATATCCAAAAATACAAAGCATCACTTGTAAAATATTTAATAATTGGATAATTATAAAACTTATAAAAGTACTGGGTTAGTTTATATTGATCAAATCGCTCATTAGAAGTTAATCCATAATCATTTGTTTCTATTTCCCACTGATGAACTATATATCCCTGGGCTTCAGGATACCAAAAGCCGTAAGTCGATCGTAAATAAGTTTGAATAAATGTAATGGGATGTTCTTTCAGTAAACGCAACCAAACCACAAAAAATTCTTTTTTATTTTCTTCAAGGAAAGCATTGTCAAATAAGGGATGGAATTTCACAGGTTCAATTGCATATGGGTTATAATTCTCTTTTATAACATCCTCTGGCACTAAGGTCGTTATATATTCATAGCTAATGGAATCGATTTGCAAATCTTGTCCAACAACTCCAACCATTTGCTTTAGTGGTACTCCCAGATTTTCAACAAAGTTTCCTTCTCTAATATCCAGGATTTTGAATACTGGATACTTAATAACTATTGATATACATAATGGGACTAAGAAAAGTATTGTCACAATTTTTCTTTTCTTCCGGAGGAAAGCATACATGAACAAAACGAGAGCGATTACAACATAAAGCCCATTACTTCGAAGAAGCGATACTAATACAACAGAAAATACTGTTATTAGAGAATCCGCCATTGAGATGTTATTTTTATTAACAATCTTATGGACTTGCAATACGAGTAACAATACAGCCCCACCAAATAAAACGTCCTTCCACATAGTAATACTGTAAAACCCAAAAACTGGAACTAAACTAAAAACCAATAAAGAAAATAATAGTATTAATCTATCACAACCGAGCTTTGCTAAATAGGTAATTTGGTAAGAATAAATCAAAGACATCAGGATTAACTGAGAAATTGAATATAAAGCTAGCCCCAAATTTGGATCTTTAAGATTCAATCCAATACTCGAAAAGATTTTGATGAAAAGAGTATGAACAACAGGATGATGGTTTGTAAGTACACATTCATTGATACTTTGGCACCATTGAAATAATGAGTCCGGAGACATTAAACCAGGATAGAAATTTGCAAAATAGGGAAGCCAAGAAACTATTAAAAATATAAAACTAATTGGAAAGATATAACTTAAGAATTTTTTACTCAAAGAGCTCGACTTTCTTCCTTCCAAATAGCTTAGAATTTTAATAAGTATAAAATTTATAATTGCGGTGAAAGAATATATCCACAACAATGTTGAAAGTATGCTATTTGCAAGGAAATTGTAATAGAAGTTGTCATACGTATTATTGATTATTGTTCCATATACAAAAAAAACTGAATAAATAAGACTCAAAAAGCCTGATAAAACGAGTTTTCTTTTATCCTTGTATTCGGCTTCATTATACGAAAAGAACATTAATAAAAATATAATTACAAAAATAGGAGTTACATATTTATTCTCGAATAATCCATAGAACTTGAAAATACCAAAAATCGGTATTAGGAAATAAAAAATTGTTACGAGAGATTTTAACAATTGATGTTTCTTAGGTAATTCCCTAAAGATTATATTCAAAAAAGTTTCATTCGTTTTCTTCATTCTCCTAAGACCTGTTTAATTAATTCTATAAAGAATGCGAACAATACCAGGAGCTGGATTTGACTTATGTATTGTTGAATACTTAATTCGTAGATTCTTAAAAACATTGTTAATATCTTTCTCTGAAATCTGCTTTAAAGTATCTCTAACCGATCTATACTTATTCTTTTCCTCTTCAGATAACGATAGATGATTTGCTAATAAAGTAAGAATTGAATTTCTTATAAAGGTAGGATATCTTTCAAAAGACTTTGTACCAGTATGTAATTCCGTCCTATGACTCCTGTCAGGAAATTCAATAAAAAGAACAGAATTTTCTTTTAACACTCTAGATAATTCCTTTAGATATATTTTGGGGTCTTTTGTATGTTCAATAACATGACCACTAATAGCCATAGAAAAGGATTTATCTTTAAAAGGTAATGTGTTTCCATCATACAAGAAGGTTTTTACTTCGGAACCTTTTGTAAGAATATCTGCTGTCTCTTTATAGTAATCAGAGACTTCAACGCCGATAATTTTCTTAAAGCCCATTTCTTTTGCAATCAATAATTCTGCCCCAACAGCACTACCAGAAACAAGTAAAGATAATTTATCTGTATTATTGATAAAAGGTAGAAAAAATTTGTACCGATCAATAAACCCTTCTTTTGAATTAAAAAGGTATTCAATTTGACTCTGAATATATTCATCCTTATACCCACGTTTTTTTAATAAAGAATGAAAAAGTTTTTCAGCCTTTTTTCGATTTCCTCCTCTTTCTGACATTATAAATCGTATTTTCAAACCTAAACTAGTAAGTCGCAATAAATAGTATCATAAATACAAATATTTTTATCATTTTCTTAATTGTGAGCATTCACAACAAAAAGATTGTTCTTATACAACTCTAAATCAATTACACGAAGATGTATATTCTTAAATTGGTTTATTACAAAAGGAAATGTTAGTTGATCTCTAAAACTATAAAGACAAATCAATTTCCACCATAATTCATTCATCTTTGCCACTTCACTATTTCGATATAACATAGTACAAGCGTATACAGGAGTTTCTTCAAGTTTTAAATCTGCAGAATCATACAAGGCTTCAATTGCATTTCCTTGTTGAGAATTTACAAAACCCTTCAAAATACATGCATCCAATTCTTCTCTCAAATTATTATGAAATGGGTGCTTTAGAACACAGAAATCTCCATCAAATAAATTTTCCAAACCTGTACGATTGGTTATTTCAATACTTGAATCAATCCACATATCGAGGGAATCCGGATTTAAAATCTTATATTTTTTAGCTTTTAACCTATCTGATAAATGGGCAGATGAACCTGAATACGGGTCAAAAATTTCATCATAGCGAATATCTGCGGAATGATAATCTTTGTCATACTTTCCGAAGCAAGAAGTATATGTAATCATATCTTCATCATATTATGATTAAATACTATTTTCAAATATATGATTGTCTTGTATTAAGATGTATAAACGAATAAAATAAAAAAGTTAACTTGCTTAATATTGAAATGGCCGATCAAAAAAATACAATTTGGAATTATTATTATCCTAGTTTTGAATTTACAAAATCAATACTTCCAGAGCAATCTCCTTGGTGGGGACATAGTTTTTTTGCATACGATTTAGTCTCAAATATTAAACCTAAGGTTATAGTTGAATTAGGAACATACAAAGGTAATTCCTTTTTCTCATTCGCCCAGGCGGTTAAAGATAATAAATTAAAGACCGAGCTACATTGTGTTGATACTTGGGAGGGAGATAAGCACGCAGGTTTTTATGGTGATGAACTATTTCAAGGTTTTCACAAAGTTTATAAAAGATACTACAACAATAACAATATCAAAATCCATAAAATGTTCTTTGATGACGCTCTTAATAAATTTAAAAACAATTCAATAGATCTTCTGCATATTGACGGTCTGCACACCTATGATGCCGTAAAACACGATTTCGAGTCATGGCTACCAAAAGTAGATAAAAGGAATGGCATAATTATTTTGCACGATGTGTGTGAGATAAGAGATGATTTCGGAGTATATCTCTTATGGGAGGAACTACAGAAAAAATATACAACACTTACTTTCCAACAATACCATGGACTTGGGGTTATATTCCTCAGAAGAAATCCTTTTGAGAAGAATGAAGACTCCAAATCTTTAATGATTAAATATTACGAAATACTAGCCTCAGAGCAACTATTACAAATTACCCAAAAGAAATCGAATACTCACATAAAAATACTAACCGAGGAAAACCGAGTCAGAGCAGAAGCATATAATGCTCTTGAAACTAAAACAAAGGTCCTTACAGATGATTACGAATCAATGAAATCCCAATATAAAGAAACGTTTGAAGATGCTCAAGAATTTCGTGTATTCAAAACTTCAATCATCTGGAAGGTTCTATCTATATGGAGATTAATAAAAAGAAAGATTCTTTCTCTTATCCCAGATTAAGCGTTTCTAAAGCTTCAGTTAACTATCTTCGAGCATTCTATACAATTTCGTAATCACTTTTTTGATTGCTTTCCTAATAAAGAATGGAATAATATTTCTTGTAGATCTTGGTATTTGAAAACCCTTCTCTTTAATGATCTGAGGCTCTGGTACCCACTTGTTAACTATTTTCATTTCCTTTTTATTTAATACTTTCAAAGAATTACTTGCTACTTTCTTTTCTGAAAAATACTCGATATATTTCTGCACGGTCAAATCATAATCAAAAGATTTACAGCTATTTGCACCTACTTGTTTTAATCTTTGGAATAAGCTCTCATTGTTGATAACTTCTGAGATCTTTTCCAAGTACTGATCGGAGTTGTTAATTTCATTTATGACAAAACCGTTCTCCCCATCTTTCATATATTCTAAAATACCAAAGGAATTCGAAACAATAGGAACAGCTCCACATGCCATAGCTTCGAGACCAATTAAACCGAAACCCTCATTAACAGAAGCATCTACGTATATATCTGATTTTTTTAATATTTCAGAGATTTCCAAACGACTAACAGGACCTAAAATCTTATGAAGTTCATTATTCTTCAATTCGGGAATCTCTATCTCCTTATCCATATATACCACATTAATCTGCAAGTTGGAGAATTCGTTATCTATCTGCTTTATAATATCCAAAAGTAAATAATCACCTTTCATTGGATTGTTTCTTAACACAAAGGCAATACTCTTTGCCTTCTTATTTTTATTTTCATGATATAAAAGATCGCAATTAATACCATTTTGGATGAGAGTCGAATTGCGTCCAAAAACTTTATTAATTTTTGTTTTTAAATATTCAGAAATTGTTATTTCGTAATCCGCGATCTTGTGAGTTAGTTCAACACTAGAATATTTACTTCCATTTTCAAAATAGTTCTCATATCCTTGAACAAAATTAATGATAGGAATCTTCCTACCTTTTACAATTTTTCTCGATAAGAAAGTCGATAACCAAATTGTCGCGACTACTTGTTTAGTTTTAACTTTCTCGAAAAGAGATGTATGTATTGGCTTAAATAAAGCGATCTCCTTGTAATCAAAGTATATCTCATACAAAATATTTGCATAATAACCATTAATAGCTAGATAGTTAACCATATCATAAACAGTATGACATCCTCCTGCAGATTGTGTTATGAAGGGTAAAAAGAATAATGTATCAGCTACAATTTCTTTATCCTTATCTGAGATATTCTCCTCTATGTATTTTATTGGATCATTTTTCTCATACTCCTTACTATCCAAATCATATTGTTTACCCCATCTGGAGAAAAATAGTTCCCGATTTTTTGCAATCCTCTCGTCTTTTTGAGTGGACTTTCCAAAGGAGGCTTCTGCTTTATGAAATACATATGTATCAATTGCGATTTTGGATTCAAAACCCTTAGATAACGCATTAAAATGATAATCGGTCTCCTCTCCGTAACCCATTCCATACGCCTCATCTAGAAATCCTACCCTCTTTATGCATTCCCTTGTTATCAAAAGACAATTTCCCACTATTGTACAAGCATCAAAATTCATACCCAAAAATTTCTTTTCCAAGAGAGAATCCATCTGTGTGTAGCTAAATCCTTCAAACATCTCCAATGTCACATTTGCCGCGTTACTAGCAACAGGAGAAATTAGACCTATTTTGGGATTATTCACTATATGGGAAATCAGTTTCGGTATAGTATTCTTACTCACCAAGCAATCAGAATTTAACAATAAGACATAGTTAGCAGAGGATAATTTCATCCCTTTATTTGTATTTTTTACGAACCCCAAATTTTTATCATTTGTAACAATTTCAATGTATTCTGGATATTTATTTTTTAGATTCCTCAAACAATCGACTGTACCCTCATTAGAATTATCGTTCATTAAGTAAACTTTTCCTAAATTCTCTTTTGGAGTATTAACAAATAGCGAATATACGCACAACTTGACCCACTCAGGAGCATTATATACCGGAATTATTACATCACATTTACCAACATTATTATGAATTCTCTTTCTTTTATTTTTCTTCATCGATAATAACAAAAAGAATAAAACTTATTCTGGAGTGTTCATTGAGCTTGTAGTCTTATCTTAGCAGATAAAATAAAGAAAGTTAACCAAAAAGAAAGTAAGTTCTGCATTTTTTCATTCAATAATCCTAGTATAAATATCAACAATCTTCTTACCAGTAATTTCCCAACTATACAACTTAAACCTTTCTTTACCTTTTCTGATCATATCTTCTCTAAGTTTAGAATTCTCAATAACTTGCCTAACCGCATTCTTAATAGAATCTCTATCCTCAGGATCAAAATATACAGCAGCATCTCCACCTACTTCAGGAAGAGAACTAGAATTACTAAGTACTGTAGGACAACCACAAGCAAAAGCTTCTAAAACAGGAATACCAAAACCTTCATACAAAGAAGGAAATACAAAACACGTTGCATTATTAAATATATATCCCCACTGTTCATCATCTTTGAATTTTAAATGCTTAACCTTCTCATCAATACCTAACTCCTTGAAAATAGATAACTCATATTCATTAAAACCACTGCTACCTGCACATACAAGAAATGGAGATTCCTTTCCTTTTAACAAAGGAGATATTGATTTAACAAAAAATTCAAAATTCTTGTATGTCTTCCTATTACCAATGAAAAGAATATATTTTTTAGGTAATTCGATATCTAATTTCCCCTTTGGAACTTTAATAGATGTTCCCCAAGATACAATATCTATCTTTTCCTTATCAATATCGTAATATTTTAAGATATCTTTTTTTGTATTTTCTGAAATAGTGATAACCCTTTCTGCCTTGTTAACTAAGATCCTTTTCCATTGAATTGTCATATCTTTTTTAGATACCGTATCTGGAAATATCTCATGAGTCATATCGTGTAATACTAAGAAGAATGGTTTCTTTCTTAAGAATGGTAAGAAGTATGGATCATAGTAAGTTGGTTGAAATATATCAAAATCTCCCTTTATCAATACA
>CAZQHF010000021.1:0-10735 GCA_964593535.1 uncultured Candidatus Saccharibacteria bacterium | reverse complement strand
TGCCCAGTAATAGCTTCCGTAACAGGAAACGATTATGCTCTGTTAGTAACAGAACCAACACCTTCAGGCTTCTCAGATTTAAAGCGGGCACTAAGCGTTGTTGATCATTTTGGAATGAGAAAAGGCCTAATCATAAATAAATACGATATCAATTCTGACATGGGTGATAAAATAGTTGATTTTGCTAAAGAAAATAATATTTCACTGCTTGCTAAAATTCCCTTTGACAAAGAATTTGTAAAAGCAATGACTGCGATGGTTCCAGTGATAGATTTCAATAATAGCTACAAGTCCCTTTTTAATGATGTTGCAAACAAGATTACTTCCGTTCTTTTTGAATGATTTTTGGATAGCTTTTTTTAAGCTGTTAACATTCACAAATGCTAAAATACAACTGCTAGAATAGGTTTAACGACACTATAACTAATTGTTTCTATTAATTTGAGAAGCAACATTCGCTACCTATTTGGATAAAATATTATTTAGCTGTTTTGTAAACTATAATCTTAGAAATCTGATCATGGTAAAAATCATCTTTTAGAAAACTATCTTCGCTTTTCAAAGCCTAGCTTTTTATCAATATCCTCTCCAATTTTAGTCATACAGTCAAATATTTTGTTCACATCATCTCTAATCTCTTCTATTGCCAAGCTAATGCTTCCTTCCCTGATAAATATCCTTCTTTTACTGCGATATAAAAGCCCCAAATCTATTAAGTACCTCAAATGATAATTGACCCTTTGAATCTCAAGCCCTAACTTCTTTGAAATACTCTCAGTTGAAGTGCTACCATTTAAAGAAATCTCCTTTAAAATCCCTGTAAGTATTGACATTGAAATATTACTTGAATCCCGCCCTGTAGAAAACCCAAACGAATCACAAAGCCACTGCACATCCTTCTCGAAATCAATATTCCTTGGCTTATCTACCTTTTTTATTACAATTTGCCTTACCATATTTAGTTAAGAGCTACTTATCATATATAAAGATTTCTAAAAAAATGAAATAATTTCATTTTAATTTAAAAGAATTAAATAAAAATCGAAAAATTTAAATATTTCCGCATGTTACCCACTATTGTAAAAAAACGGAGGTGTATATTATGGCAAGAATAAATTCTATTTGGGATGAAATGCGCAGGATGCAAGAGCAAATGGACTCTTTATTTGACAGCTATTTTGGTATAGACCCTTACAAAAACCCTCTGATGCTTGAGGGGCCAAAAGGCAGAGGAGACTTGGCAGAAAGTAATTACAGGCTTCCTTTATCTGACATATATGAGACAGAAAAGGAGGTAATTGCAGAAGTGGAGCTTCCTGGCTTGAGTAAAAACGATATAAAGGTAAACGTTTGTGAAGATAGCCTGGAGATCAAAGCAGAGACCAAGAAAGAGAAGAAAGACGAAGATAAAAAACAAGGAGTTTATAGATATGAAAGAAACTTCTCAGGATTTTATAGGCAATTTAGTTTGCCTAGTGAGGTTGATAGCGAAAAGTCCGTTGCAGAATACAAAGACGGCGTTTTAAAGATTACAATGCCCAAGCTAAAGATAAAAGAGACCAAAAAGAAAATGCTTGAAATCAAATAATTTTTTTTACTTATTTTTTATAATTCCTTTTTTCTAATAATAAAAAAATAAAAAAATATTTTTTACCTAAGCTTTAAGATAACGTCTACAGTTAATGGCTGATCATAGTTATCTACATACTTGGCAGGGTCGTTCATCCAGATAAGGAAAGCTGTATATTCGTCAACTAATGGTGAATAAGCCATCTCGTAGATATGTGTAGTCTCCTGAAGTGGTCCCCAATCCAAGTGGTTTGAGTTGATTGTCAAGTCACCATTTAGGTAGTCTCCATTTTCTCCCCAGATAAAATCAGGTGTTTTAGCACTGTATTGGGCATCAAATAAGTTACCACCTAATCTCTCCCAAACACCACCAGCAATAAGCTTGTACTCTTCTAATCCCTTTAGTATAACGTTTGTGGTTGTTGGCTCTGGATACTCAGGCAATGCATTATATGGACTTACAAGAACACTATCTAGAGGATACCAGCCTTCATTCCATTCCTGCAATATACTTTGGCTACAGCCAAATTTATCGTGTCCATCAAAATCAAGGTACGTCTTATCCTTTAGTATTTCAAGTATTTGTTCACAACTGCATCCAAGCGTATACTCCATTGTTGGCAAAAATTTAGGTCCTTTTCCTTTAGCTTTCGTTGTTTCCCAACTATCGCCATCCCAAATCCATCTATTTACACCTAAAAAAACATCAGGTGAATCCGCTTTTGTTTCTAGGCAATAATCCATAACGTTACTTACTCCATCACTATCCGCATCGCACTCAGGGCTACTTATTATAATTGTAAATGTAGTCGTCTCATCATTTGTTTGCACTGTATATTTTCCGCAAGGATAATCTCCTGGAATTCTCATTTCAATGTCTGCAATTCCAAAGTCATGGTGTAAGCCATCATAAATATGTGGCGTGAATGGTCCCTCTGATGCATCTTCTGTATCAATATACGCAAAAGCTTTAATTCCATTTGCGGCTGCTTTTAGATAACTTTCCCAAGGCTCACCTTTTCCAGTATAATAAGCTTCAAGGTCAGCTACTGTCACACCTTCTAAACCAACAAGGTATAAAGCCTGCCAATCGTATTGCACATCGGTCGTTACTATATCCTTAAAATCAACATAGTAGTCGGTACTACTATCGCCATTCGTATACAAAACAAACGAGTCGCCATAAGGCACAAGTTCGCCGGCGGTAGCAATCGGAGTTGTGTAATAATCAAAACCCAAATCCTCAAATCCGGCCGAAACAAATCCTGTTAATAGTGCAAAGCTTACAAGCAATGCTAAGAAAATCTTTTTCATTTCATATCCCCCCTTTTTTTAGATTCGCACAATAATGTGCAAGAATATAGTTTCTTCAATGTCTCTAATTTATAAGCATCTCTCTATTGAAAAACTTATTTTAACACACTACAGATTTTTTTTCTATCCTTTAGAATATATTTGATCTTATTAATCACGGATGTAGAAATATCTTTAAAGTAATTGTCCTTTTGTTCACAAACGGAAAGAACAATAAAATTTCGATGCAACATAAAAGGAATAAGAGCCTCAATTTCTGATCTGTTCAAAAATATTCTTTTTTTTAGATTATCCCAAAATACATTAAGCGCGGGCCAATCAACACCTTTTTCTCCCGAAATAAATATTTGGGTAATAACATTTGCTAATTCGATTACATAGTAATCATAGGTTACATCATCAAAATCAAGTATTGCGACAACTTCGTGATCCTTTATTAAAAGATTTTCCCTTGAAAGATCAGAATGAATTACACTTTTTTTGAACTTGCTATAATCCAAATTGCCCAATTGTTCTAGCATATTTTTTTTCTCTGAAATAAGTTCGTAATTGAAATTGCTAATCGGAAATTTGGACCACATATACTTTTTTCTTTTAAGCTTTATTGTTTCTAAAGCAATCTTCAGTTTAAATACTTCCACAGCGATATTTTTGGCTAATTTTTGCGAAATTGGAAGCCATGGAATATGAGAACCTTCAACATAACTCATAAGAACTGCAAATCTATCCTCAAAAGCTATTATATGCTTGTTATTAACATCGCTAATCAAAAGAGGAATTTTGAGTTTTTCTTTGATTAAATGTTTAATCACATAAAGCTCATATTCGATTTCTTTTATGTCCTTTTTTTTATTATATACTCTAAACACATATTTGCAATTCTTATAATTAACGAGATAGTTTTCATTTTCAATTCCCTGTTCAATTAAAGTTATTACTGGAGAAAAAAGATGAAAATTACAACTTAGTGTTCGCAAAATATTGCGAAACCTAGCAACATCCTCCCGATTAATGGTACCGCTATTTCTGTTGTTCATTCAAAGCACTTCTAAATTATATAATTCAAATCAATTAAAAATAGATACAATATTCAACATTCTCCAAGTAATAAGTTATAGTATTTTTCTATGGCGTTATTAAAATTATTTTTTTGTCTAAATCTATATATATCATCAATTTCTACAGGTGAATCTTTTGCAGAAATTATTGTCTTAACAAGATCATCTATTGAATCAATATTAAAAAAATGCGCATGACTATATCCTAGTGCAATCTCTAAATAAGTAGGAATACTAGGCAATATTGTTTGCATTCCTAATGCTAATGATTCGCTAATGGACAAACCAAAAGAGCAATATTTTTCACAAGAAAGAACCATGTTATGCAAATAATATGCATTTAGCATATCATCGTACTTTTTCAAATGGACATTTTCTTCTAAATTATATTCTGAAATTTTACGCTGAATTATCTTAATGTCATCAGGGTATGTATCCATATCATATCCAGAGAATGTGCAGGAGAATTCAATACCTTGCTCTTTGAGAATTCTTAATGCCTCCACGGCAATATCTTGTCCTTTTTGCATAATTGAAAATCTTGCCGGAAAAAGAATATTCAGTCTTGTTTTTTTTTTCCTTGTCTTAATTGGAAAATCAATCAAATCAATACCTAGGGGAATTGGTTCAACTTTTTTATTAAATTCTTGACTAAATAAATTCGAATAATATCTAGAAGGTACAATCAATCTATGGGAACAATCGATATTTTTAACGTATTCTTTGAAGACCGCGAATGCGCCCGTTCCCCAGTAATTGTCAAATTCATCAGGGTTTTCATGGTTAGTTACAATAGTTTTTACTTTAGTTTTTAGATTAATCCCGTACAAAAAAGCATTTACTTGAAGAAGATCGTAATTAAAAAAAGAAAGTTGTTCGGCAACGAATTGCGAAAATCTCTCAATACTACGCATAGTAAATTTATCTCCTATGATATATCTTTTATAAAAATGTTCATTAACAGGTTTTTTGACCCATGTTGGAAGTTTTCCAAAAACTTTTACCCCCTCAACTTCAAGTTCTGATTTTCTGTTTGCGGCTATAATGTAAGTTTCTATTTCTTTCTTATTTAAGCCTTTTGCAAGATTCAATACAAATCTTTCGGTTCCTCCTATCGTACCAGACTCTATCGGCCAAGAACAGTGAATTGCTAGCTTCATTTTATAATGTCCTCAATAGTCTCTTTCAAATAAGGGATAATTGACATCTTCGAAAGACTAGGAATTCTAAAAAGTTCATCAAACTTTATTTCTTTATCAATGAGCATATTGAATAATTCATATTGTGTAGTACAAAGTGAGCAAGAGTATGAATCAGTGTTATATTCAGTTAACTCAGAAATCTTGCCTTTGTTAGGAATGACAGAAGAACAAGTACAACCTTTTACTTCTCCATAATTATCCATTCCAATAACAAATCTGGGAACGTAACATTTCCAATCTTTTTCTGCTTTAAGCACTGAATAAATCCTAGAAATATAGTTTTTGTGAGGTAAAATTTTTTCATACTTAGGATAATCATATAATATCTTAGCAAACCTCTTGATATCTTCTAAAACAGGGAACAACTCTGGGTGATTTCTTACGGGTCTAGGAAATATTACTAAATTTTCTGTTTCACTAAAAAAATCAAGAAACTCATCAAAGCGCGCAGTATTATATTTTGTTAAGACTGAGTTAATTTCTATCGGGATTTTGCTTGAAATTATGTTTTGAATACCAGATAAAATCTTTTTTTGCAATACTGCATTATTTCTCGTTCTTGCAAAATTAGTTTTTTTATCAATGCCATCTAATGATATCTGGAAAACAATGTTCTGATATTGCTTCAACCGGACCATTGTTTCTTCTTCTAATCTCGAAGCATTAGTGAGTATCTGAATTTGTGCGAACTTATTAGAATATTTTTCTAAGAATTCAAATAAAAGATTTTCATCAAGAAATATTTCACCACCACTTATTTTTAGAGTATGAACATCAAACTTTTTGATTAGAATTTCTATATTCTCTGAGTATGTTTCCCATAAATTTAATCCTGACAGGACTTTATCTTTCATCAAAGCCTTCTTTTTAACGAACCAACTCTTTGGTGTAATAATATTTCCGTTATTATAACGAAACTCACTGTTATCATCACAATATAAACATCTCATATTGCAAAACTCTTCAATAACAGTAGTATCTGCAAAAGGTATTTTTTTCATAATCGAATCCTCACTATCAGATTTTCATCTACTAAACTTTGCAAGTTCTTTTTGATGGTTTGGTCTAATACGTTTATCTCCTCATCAGATTTATATTTTTGACAGAATTTAAGCACTGCGTATTGGTCCACACTAATAAAGTGTCGTTGAATTTTATTTCTGATAATTGTGTAAACTGTATCTTCACCATAAATAATGTCTGGTCGCGTAAAATATCCCTGAGAAAAAGAAATTTCTCTGTTCTCGGGGGGAGGAGTTTTATACAATTCTAATAGTTTATTTATCACGTTGGTAATAGAGTACTTTTCGATAACTTTTTTTTTATCTGAGTCGCAAAAAGGACGGTCAATAGAATAAATTATTCCTTTAATGATTGAGTTAATATTTGGCTCAACAGTAATGATACTTGAAAATTCTTCAGCCAAGTTTTGGATATTACCTGTTTTGAATGTTACTACATTTGTTTTCAAAGCTATAGATTCTATACAAACTTGTGAAAAAGATTCTGGCAATAATGTTGGAATAAAAACAACGTCTGCTAATTTATAAATCAAAGACATGCGTTCTTTTTCTAGCCAACCTACGCCCATGATATTACTGTCACATTTCTCGCCAGTTGTAATAATAAGTGGATTAGCATATTTTTTTTTTAAAGGCTCTATCAAATCAACAAGAAAATTAAAACCTTTATAAAAGATAGGTCTATTAGGAAAAAAAATAATAGGATAATATTGTTCGAATCTAGCTCGTTCATTATCATTCAGATTAAGATTGTTAGATAAAAGTTTGGGATGAAGACCTCTTGGAATTACATGCAAATTATTCCATTCTTTCCAAGGTGCAACATTTCTCAATACTGAGGCCGCAAATTCCGAGGGTGCAACAACGTAATCGTAATTATAAGATAATATTTTGTCTAAATGGCTACCAATATCCGCTGTAGAAAACATTATATCATGTAAATGATAAACCGAGAGTTTATCATGTTTATTTGGAACTAAAGGCATTCCGAAGGAACACATATGTACATTATACACATCTGAGTTTTTTATTTCACTGAGAAGCGTACTCACTGTAGTGTAGCCCGTTGCTACCTTATATAACACATCGTTAAGATAAAAGTTATCCAAACTTGATTTTATTGATTGGCTAACTATACTAACTTCGATATTGTGTATCTTGGCTAGTTCTTCAGCAGTGCTAACTATCATAAAAGCCTTGCCGCCATATTTGTGAGGGTAAATTTCAGGTTCATCATCTATAAAGGTAATTTTCATTTTAAATTGCACATTTTATACATATATTCCTGATCAGTGTTTAATGTTTCAAATTGGCATGCTCTAAATCTTTCTTTTAATAAAGAAATCCATTGATGCTTATCAATATCATCAAATTGACTCTTATAAAAAGACAACATTGTGGAATTAAAATCTATAGATTTTTCATCTGCAGGATAGTAAATAAATTTAATTTTTTTTGAGTTTAATATCTCATCTAATCTTTTGTTTGTCAAATGTGTGCTATTAGCATAAGGGTAATCTAAATAAAAAATTGTTTTTTTGTGATTTATACTTAGAGCTACATCGTAAGTAATAAGATGGTCTACATGATATCCAATACCTAGAGGTGATATGACTTCTTCAATTCCATTTTCATCGACATATTTTTTAACCTTGCTTTTAATGTATTTTATAACTTCTCGATCTTCGTTTGAAACTCGATCGCTTACTGAAAGATATCCCCTCAGAAGTGCTTGTGGCAAATTCAAATTTAATAAGTTCTCATGAAGAAATTCTCTAAATAATAAATCATTTTCTAAAACTCTGAGTGAGAAATACTTATCTTGGCTAATTTCAATTTTAGAATTCCAAGGAAATGTAGCTAGGCTTGCTTTTGAGAAAAAGCTAATGATGTGACAAGAGAAACCTTCAGAAATTTTCATTAATAAGTACTGACCCGCTGAAAGAGCAATGTCATCCGGATGCGGCTCCAAAAATAAGATGTTGCCTTTCGTTTTTCTTGGTTTATCAAAAGAAAAATCTACAGTGACTCCCTTTTCATAAAGACTTTTCACATCAGTATAGGAAAATAGTTTATATGAATCAAGGTAATAAGTGCCATCTTCTTGGATTTTATAAAAAGGTAATATCCTCATCATTTTCCAACCTTTTGAATATTTTTTCTACTATTCCATTAGCCATACAACTGTTCATATTTTTAATACTAAATATACTAAATCTTTCGGGCCGTATCGTTGAGGCATATAACAATGATTGAACCAAATCTTTTTTTGTAAGATTTTCCTTTAAAATTTTTAACAAAGTCATATCCTTTGCAACTTCAAATAAAAAATCATCTTCATTGTTTTGAAATATACTCATTGCCAATATGCCGAATAGGACACTTTCTCCATGCAGTATGTGTAAATCCGAATAAAGTTCATCAATTGCCCTAGACACCATATGTTCTGAACCACTTTCTGGTCTTCCGTTAGTGTATGTATTTGTGATATAGCCCGCATATAAAAGAGTAAAGACAAATTGTTGTATAACAAATTCAGTTGGTTCCTTTAACAATGGGTAAAGCAGTTTTGCAGATTTGAGTAAGCTCTTGCTTATTTCATATAAAGGCAGATTAATAGGTTCTACAAAGGAAGCAATTTCCCAATCTTTAGATGCAGTATGTATTGACATTATATCCGCAAGACCTGCTAACAAATACCTTTGTGAACTTGATTTCAATATCGAAAGGTCTATTATCACTTTATTTGGAATTGTTGTAGAAATGCTAGTGATTTTATCAAAGAAAATGGTAGACTTATTTGTTGAAAAAACATTGGTAGACAAAATTGTAGGAATTGCTATCATCGGAAGAGTCCTTTTTGAAGCGACAGTCTTTGCTACATCTATGGCAGTACCACCACCAACTCCTATAACCCTTTTAACGTGTCTTACATCTAATAATGTTTTTATCTCTACAAACTTATTGCTTGAAATAACAACCGCTTTTCCTTTTAACGGATATTTTTCATAAGGTGTTTTTGTAGTAATTATTAAATCATCGGGTTGTAATATACTGTCCCAATTAATACTTGTGTGAATTTCCAAAGAGGAAATATAATTAGACACTGAAGGCTTCATACAAGTATGAAATATAAACACTATTATAAGTCTTCCTATTAATTTATTGGCAACGAAGGTAAAGCATATATGCTAGTAGACATTATTTCTTATTCCGGTGATAACATATTAAGTCTTCAGGAACGAAAACCGATTGTGAAATTGAATTCTCAAGGAAAAAACCAATAGTACCTTGCAAATTTGCTCGGTTGTAGTCAATCAATAGTCCATCGTTGGATTCGCAACTATGAAAATAGCAGAATTTTCAAACTATGCTTAGGTCTGGCAGACCAACATAGCTGACCAAAAAAAAAGATCGCCCTATTGAAAGATAGGATTTTATCTGTTATCGAGTCTGCAGATAATAATTTCAAATCGATAAGTTCAAAGCAAGTTGCCAAACTAATTGAATAAGAAATTGGCAAAACGTATTCAATGCGAAATGTTGAACGCATAATGCATAAACTAGGTTTTTTACTCATAACTCCAAGGTCGCAGCTCATTCATGAGTGGGTCCCTTTCTTTTCGTAGTGTACCCCGAGTAATAATAGAATATAACACCCATTATCCATAAAATACTACACACTATAAGCCATTTTATCGTAAAATACCAATTCTTATACAATCTTGAATTTATCAATCGTTATGAATGAAAAACAAATTAAATGAAACACTAACACTTGTCTTGTTTACAATCAGATTCTATCTAAATAATGTAAAGAAAAATTCAATGTAAATACAAGCAGTATTTATTAATCTACAATCATAAAAGACTAAAATACTTAAAAAATTTACTTCATTTTGCCAAACACAACTTCTTTAGCAACTGAAAGCATACTCTTATATTTCTCTTGGTGCTCTTTAAGCATCTTTTGGAAAAACACAATACATTCCTTCTTACACTCGCCGCAGGTTCTCTCACCAGAAATACATGTTTTTCTAATCTCATTAAACCTTGACTCATCAGTAAAATGGTATTTATAAAGCTCATAAACCGTGCACTTATCCGGCTCTCCTCCAAGCTTTTTTTGCTCTTCAGAGGTATTCCTTCCACCTGTAAGCGCCCTTGAAATCTTCCTTTTCACATCATGTTCATCATCATCTAAAAAAATAGTATTATCAGGTTCAGATGAGCTCATCTTAAGGTTTCCATTAAGGCCTGCCTGATGGCTAAAATAAAGAAATGATGGAACCTCTAGTGGATAAGAAAGTCTTTGCATAACATCCCTTGTAAGCCTTGCATGAGGATCCTGATCAAGTCCTATCCCTGTTACACTTGGCATCTTCCCCTCAAACTCCTTTAGCTGAGGGTGCAAAATATCTGCAATCTGCAAAAGCACTGAAGAGATCTTTCCAAGATCAGTATGCCCATAAATCGCTTTATATGTATTTTGAGTAATCTTTTTTGAAATCTCAAACGAAAACTCATAATACCTTTTAGGCTTATTTGATTGGGCATAAGATTTCTTTGG
>CAZQHF010000020.1:0-10779 GCA_964593535.1 uncultured Candidatus Saccharibacteria bacterium | reverse complement strand
TAGATTTGGGTATTAGATTGTATGAGAGGGGTTTATACAATGTATATACTCCTTATGCAGAGCTTATACATTATGAATCTGTTACTAGGTTTGATGCTAAGAACAAAGAGAAATTAGAGAGAGATGAGGAGAATGCATTGAAACTAAGAAAGAGATGGCCACAATATATTGAATATATGGGTGGGCAAGATCCCTTCTATAACAGAAATTTATCACATAATCATGAGGATTTCAGAATTAAGAGTATACTTTAGCAGCAATGAATCTTATTTATGAATCTTTGAGAAATTGTTTGCAATAAATCTTTGCAATGAAGTTGGTAGTATTATTGTTGCACACAACCTTCCTAGTAGAAAAAGCCTATCAGAAAAAGTTAATGGGAATTTATATTCAAAATGTGCTTTCATTTGTATATAAAATGAATACCATTGTGTTTGTCTTATCCTTTTACCTGTTTCAGATTCTTTACGCACTCTATACTTAATTAAAGGTTTCGGAACATTTCGATATTTCCCAAATTCCGAAATTCTGACAATCAAATCGTAATCTCTGCATATTGGAAAGTTGTCATTATAAAGAGTTGTCTTGAGAAGAGCTTCTCTTTTCCACATTGATGCTGGATGTGAAATAGGGTCGTACCTTACCATCGCTTTTCTTATCTTTGTGTCTGTAACTGGATATTCTCTTGTAGTTTGAAAATTCAGATCCTCATCGCATATATCCATATATCCTGAGCAGAGTACAATTTGTGGGTCTTTCATAACCTCGACTTGTCTTTCAATCCTGTCCTCATATGCCCAATCATCACCATCTAGGATAGCTATGAAGTCACCATTGCATGATAATATTCCTTTGTTCATATTGCCAGCTATTCCAAGATTTTTCTCATTTGTCAAAAGTTTTATTCTTTTGTCTTTTCTAAGATATGTTTTTACGATATCAATTGTTTTGTCTGAAGAGCAATCATCTGAGACTACTATCTCAAGGTTTCTATAGGTCTGTTTGATAATACTTTCAAGAGACTCCCTGATATATAGTTCAGAATTATATGCTGCAATTAAGACTGAAACTAGGGGGTTATTTCTCTTTCTCATGATTTTTAAGTTCTTTTAAAGCTAATTTCCTATTTAATAATGTAATCTCTTTCTTTACTTCGTTAATCTTGATACGTTGCGAGAAGGATACATAAAGTAGGTATATTATTGATAAATAAATCAGAGCATCGATGCTTCTTGCAACTCCGAGAGTGTTTCCAATCAATCCAATTATCTCTGGAAACCATATGATTAATAGAACTATCAACCAGAATATAACTGATAATACCGCGCCAAATGTAGTTAGAGATTTTTTTCTGTAGGAAGAAAGAATACTTGGAAGTACAAATAATATTACTATTACTGTTACAAGAATTTGTATTAACATAGGTTGATTTACTTAATTAAAGAATTTTCTAATAGTCTTACTACCATCTTAATACCGTTTGTTAAACCCTGGGCAGAAAATTTGCCTAAGTGTTTATATTTACTCAAGGAATATTCAGTATATATTACCTTAATAGGAATCTCCTGGATCCTTAAATTTGCACCTTTTATCTGTCCTAACATTTCAGATTCAAATTCATATCTATCCATTGAGGTATAAACAGAATTATATGCTTTTCGTGAATATGCACGAAAACCTGACTGGCTATCTGAGACCATGATTCCAAAGAATACGTAAGTTATTAAGTTTGCTATTTTATTCATTATTACTCTTGATCTAGGCATATCTTTGTTATCTATCATTCTGCTACCAATTACAACGTCTGCCTCTTTATTTATAATTGGTTTTATTAAATTCTTTATATCTTTTGGATCGTGTTGACCGTCAGAGTCCATTGTTACTACGATGTCAGCATCGAGGATTTTGGCCGCATCAATACCTGTCTGTGTTGCCGCACCTTTTCCTCTGTTTATTGGATGGGAGATTGCTATTACCGATGCATCTTTAGCCTTTTGGTAAGTGTTGTCATTGCTTCCGTCATCTACGACAATAATATCTGTAAATCCAGCTTTCTTGATAGAATTGATAACATTTTCAATAATCCTACCTTCTGAATAAGCTGGTAGCACAATATGAATCTTTTTGTTTTCCATTCGTGATTATACAATATTTTATATCTTGCTATAGATCTTAAGAAAAATGTTTTCCAGCTTGATTTTACGTAATAATATTATTATTGTGACTATTGTACTTGTAAAGAAATGCTCTCCGACTGGTTTGAAAATACCTACTTGTTTATTCTTTTTGTAGTTTGGATAGTTCTTCTCAAGCCATTTTATTATTTTATTGTTAATTATCTTCACATCTTCAATATCTGAGTGTCTACCAGAGTGCAGAATATAGTAGATGCTTGTTTTGATGAAAAAGTATTCAACGAGTTCAGTTTCTGTTGATTTTTCTAGATCTTCTTTAATATCAGAATTTATTCTTTCAAGTAAGTCTATGAATTGTATATCTTTTCTTAATCCTTTATGTTTTGTATTTGAGACTGATTCTTTATTATATACCCAGTTATATCCAGAATAATCAAGAATTTCAGTTTTTAATTTAAGGTTAGAGAGTATGTTCAAGTACACATCTTCACCAATATTGATATCGAGGAATGCTAGGTCGTTTCTTAAAAGAGAATCCTTTTTATAAATTCTTGCCCATGGTGCTAGGAACATATATTTTGTCCACGGACTCTTTCTGGCATTCCTTCTGAAAAGGATTTTATTATTTTGTATATCAACTCTTTTGTATCCGCCAATTACCATATCAGCATTCGTTCCCTCTATTTCGGAGACGAAACGATTAATATAATCCTCATCTATGTAGTCATCATTGTCTATGAATAATAAGTATTTTCCATTTGCATCGTGGATACCTCTATTTCTCGTTATTGAAACACCTACGTTTTTTTGGTGGAAAATACGAATTATACTTGGAAATCTTTTTCGATAATCTTCTAGTATAGATTGTGAATTATCTTTTGATCCATCGTTGATTAAGATTATTTCGTAATCCTTCTCTGTCTGTTTGAGAATACTATCTAGACAATAGGAGATTGTCTTCTCTGCATTATAGACAGGAATAATTATCGATGTTGTTACGTTTTTTTTATTTTCTGACATATATGTATAGATTTCCATTTAAAAATGTTTGAAGTGTCTCTTGATATTCTAAACAAGAATGGTCTGATTTTCTTTGTAAAAGGAAATAAGTTACGTTTAACTTCTTCAGCCTTTCGTCGCAGGGATCCATACTAACATTTATCTGATCGGCATAGATTAACGAGACAAGTGGTGTCAATCCATCTGGTTCGGAGAAATGAATATGGGCATATCTGTTGTAAATATCTGTAAAACTCCCTTCTGGATCGATGATTTTCCACATTGGAAATAGTGGGTAGTAATGTATTCCATTCAAAACAGATTGTCCATTTGCAAGGATATATTGAGCATATCTATGGTCGCCATATACAACCCATTTGTTCTGCGGGTTTGATGTGTATTTGTTAATTGTCTTTGCAAAGGTTGTATTTTCTATTGAACCGAGTCCTTTATATAGAGGATGTACTGCGTATGTTGATAGTATTGAAAATCCTAATATTGCTGCCAAGTATAGGAACCTTTGCTTCCTTAATAATAAATATGTGGATAGAAATGCAAACGAGGAGACTAAAATAATTTTCAATTCTGGAGAGAGAGTCCTTGGTTTAAAGAAAAAATTCTGATTGCCAGAATAATAGGTTAATCCTAGATAGAAGGTGAATATCGCAACGGAAATTGAAATAATTATTGCCAAAGGTATATTTGTAGTCCACGAATTTTTCCTTGATAAGGAGTAAATGGATAGCAAGTATGATGCAAATCCAACCCCAATTATTATCCTAAATGGTGGAACTATTGATAAGAGGCTGTATTTTACAATAAGGCTCGGAAATTCAAAAAACATTAAAGCCGTTGTAAATAACAAATACAGACATAGCCCTACAATAATGTAATCTATTTTGACTTTTTTCTTATAATTAAAAAATATGAAAAAAAGATAACTAGTAATTATTGCCGGATATAGTAAGAAAAAGCTCGAGGCTTCCGATTGATTTCTTTGTCCTAATGGTACTCCATTGGAAGAAGCTTGTAGAAGAATATTATAGAATCCGTTAAAAACTTGCTGAATTGTAAGCCCACCACCCGGATAATATCTTGTCCCTGGGTAAACAGTACCAGTTATCAAATTAATTGTTTCCTTATTTACTGTCGTGAATGTGTATACAAGAAGTGCTATACAAAAAAGTCCTGAGAATATAAATAGTATTTTGTACTTAATTTGTTTGTCCTTGCGGATTATACTTAGATTGTTTAGTACAAATCCGACAATCAAGAAGATACTAGCCCATACAATCATAATTTGATATGGAGGGTAGAGAATTAATCCGAATGATACCGAGAAAAATGCAAATAGTATGGTCATTATAGTAACTTCTCTTAAACTCCTGGTTAGGATTATCCGCATTAGACTAAATAGGATAATTGATGCATACCCTATAATCTCAAAATTCGACCACCACTGTATAAATGGTGTAAAGAAGAATATAAGGCTTCCTGCAATTGAGCTTACCAAGTCTCCTTTTGTTAGTTCGAGAAGCAGAAGATAAGTTCCGAGAATTAGGAACAAAGCTTTTGACCACCAGTAAAAGGAAAAAGCAATTTCAATCTTTATTCCGGATAAAAAAGCCCAGTCTGGAGGTTTAAATATTGAGAAGAAATCACCAGTTGGTATATTCGATTGTATTCCCAACTTTATACCTGTTCCGATATTTTCATTAATTTGAGGATTCCCCGATTTGACCTGTGAAAGTAATATCGGTGTTGTGGCAAGATATTCATCACTTCGAATCCAATTGTTTTCTCCATAAATTCTATTATCTCCTGCATTTCCATCGATAGCTTCATTGAATGTACCTATAGAAGTTCCCTGTATTTCCAGTAAGCAAATTGTAATGAAGATTATGATTACTACTATGGGAAAATAAAAGCTCTTTGGGATCTTCTTTAGAATGTCTCTGTACTTGAAATCCTTTATTCGGAATTTTCCTTTTTTATTCATGTTTTCCCTTAATAAAAGATTTAAGCATATTTTTAATTCGTCGATATTTGTTCAGATACTTCCATATGAGACCGTTCTTAAAACCTTGGAATTCCGCAAACGAAGGGTCTTTTGTTGAGTTTATGAAATCATAAACATTCTGTTCTAAGAGTCCATTGTTTATTATTTCTGAAAGAAATGTTGTGTAGCTATAATCCCAGTGAGTCCTATCTTCTTCTAGAACGGTGTTGTCTCCATGATATGAGACACCGCAGAAGGGAAGAGGGTATGATTGTACTGCTGACGTCTTTGCGGCAAGGAGGACAAGTGCATAGTCTTCAAAGTAATCGCCTCGGAGATTTTTTGAAGCAAAAATATCTTTCAATATCTCTGATTTATAGATAATAGAACATATGGGCATGAAATTCTTACCAGTGAGAATATCTTTTATATTAAAACTTTCTATTTTATGATCAAAGGATGATATTAGTGGGTAGTCCTTATCCCCCCATTGCTCAGAGAAAATATATGTATCTCCAACAACCATTTCATTATCATAGAGTAGGAAGTTAATATCATTTGCCAACTCAGGCATTACGAAATCATCATAATCAACAATCCATGTATAGCTATTTTCTTCTAACGCAAGTTTCTCTACAACCTCGCCAATTGAGGCAACCCGAGGGTAACGTTCGCTTGAATTTGTGAAATGAATCTTAAGATTAAGAGGTTTTGAGAAATTCTTTAATTTTGTTATATATTTTGCAATCTTATTCTCGGAAATATTGTTAATTGCAAGGTGTATAGTTAATCTATTGTGTGGTTGGAGTTTTAATTGGAATATTCTCAGAGACTCAAGTAATCTGCTTAGTTTCGGGGATTCCTTGTGTATCCTGATGATAATATTTAGGTTAATATTCTTTGGTATGAAGATTTTATTTATACAATCTTTTATTATTTCTTCGAATGATTTCTTACCAACGGTTTCTTTGAAAAGGTCTCCATTATCATTGCTTTTGATCGGGATTGTATCGTTAAGTGAGGTAATTGTATGATTATTAAAATTTTCAGAAAAGTATTTTTGGAATTGTTTCTCTTTTATTGCTTCTTTGAATGATTGGTAGTTACCTGCACTAAGATGTTTTGTATATAGCCACGAACTAACTCCACAGGCAAGGTTATTGATGTAACATTGTGTGCAAAGTATCAAATCGTAGAGATGGTACCCAACTAAATAATCAGGTAGGGTTATTGAATTTTTTCGTATAGCCTTGATATTGAGTAGCATAGTATTACCATCTATGCTTTCGACTATATGTGGATGCTTTGTTTTGGGTGGTAATGTGTATGTGTGAGGATCTGAAATGTAAGTAAGGACTTTCTTTGATAAAAATTCAACTCCTGCATTGCCAATTACTCCCCAATTACCACTACCAAAGTATGCATCGGAGTCCTTTATTGCATTATTGACAGAATCGTCTATTGTTTCAGGAAGTATAACATCTTCATGTACAACAAGTGCATAATCTGTTGGGCATTCCTTTATTACTAAATTGATAAATTTGAATAGGTCTATACCTGTAAGGTAGTTTGACTTTGGTAATTTGTATGTAGCTTCTGTCTGTTTCAACCGTTGGATAACATTTTCATTTCTGCATAATCTATAGATTTGGTAATTCATTCTACTTTGGGTACTCTGAAAACTTATTATATCCAAATATCTTGACTCTCTCTTTTAAATTCCATGGTACGGAAATGTGTTGTATGTTTTTGGTGGAGAGCATATTCTGAAAATCGCGGTCTGCCCAGTCTTTAATTTCTCTATTATAATGCTCTAACTTCTCAATCATCTTTTGCGCATTTTTTAGACCTTTTTCTCCCCAATATACAAAGCTTATGTATAAGAAATTTCTTAAACTATAAAAATCCTCTAAAGAATAGTTGTTGGGACCATATTTAAAGTATACGCCTGTGAAATGATATGCTACAGCATTTGGGTTTTGTAGTACATTGAAGCCATTTATCAATGCTCTCCAGCTTAGATCTACATCCTCTAGGTACATCCAATAATTAGCATCGAATCCACCTACAAGTTTAAAGAAATGGCTATTTATCAGTGAACAACAACCAGAAGCCCAATTTGTCTCAAAAGTTTTCTTATGTGGAATATCTTTAGGATGCGAAAATGGAAGTTGCCTTACTTCGACGATTCCTACATCATTATTAAAATCTGAAAGTAATTCCTCAATTGCGTTCTTATGTAGGTAGATGTCTGGATTTATTATTAAAAAGTAGTTGGAAGGCATAACTTCTCCGAATGCGAAATTGTGAGCTTCTCCAAAACCTAGTGCCTTTTTAGGGTTCAGAATTGTTATTTCAATATTCCCTTGGTTGTTGAACATTTCATCTTTTATTGCTCCATCTGCCTTATAATTAATTATATTTAGATGCAATCTCTGGTTTATTGATTGATTCCTTAGGGATGGAATAAGGACGTTTTTTATTTCTTCGATTCTACTCAAAGAGGCAGAACAGAAAATTTCAATTGTCTTCTCTTTTTTCTTGCCCATAATTTCTAAATCTTTATGTAATTTTTTATTTTACTCTTCAATCTACGATATTGAGTAAGTGTTCTCCAAAGTAGACCTTTTTTAAAGGCTCTATAGTCATCTAGTTCGAAGCTATAATTTTCTATTAGGATATCACGTTTATTAATTTCTTTCTGGAGTTTTTCTTTTATATCGTTCAAATCTTTGCTTTTTATAACGATTGAATCTCTTTTTTCTTGCAAATTAATCAAAGAGAGTCTCTGATTAAGAATATCTTCAAGAGAAGATTTTCTACCTGACACATATTTTTGAAAACCGATTTCCCATTCTAAGTAAGTTTTTATCTCTTTTTTTGTAAAATTGTATTTTTTTTCAATTTCTTCTAAGGTAACAACCTTTGCGAGACTTGTACTCAAGTGTGAGAATGAATAAAATATTGCTCTGTACAATACATATCTCTTAGGGATTGGAAAATCAAAAGTCCATTCGTAATCAATAAGGATTAATTTCGAGCTTGGGTCTTTAATCAAGTTATCCAAGTTAAGATCTAAGATTCCAGCTACAAGGGTATCGTAGATTTGATTAGCTGGAACCTCTCCGAAAACTTTCATAAAATCTTTTGACAAGGTTGTTTTACGATGTGGAAATTTCTGGATTAAAGCATAGAATTGATCGAAAACTCTCAAACAATCGTCTTTTAATTGATCCGTAGATGCATTTTTCAGTTCTGCAAGAAGAGAATGACCTTTTATATATTCGAATTCTATGGAATTATCGGCAGATCTTCTTAATGCTGAGATCTCTAATGGAAGATTTTGCTCGGAAAGTCTTTTGTATGTTTCTTGCCAACGATTTATAAATAGCTCACCATTTTTATAAATAGGATACTTTTTTACCAAGATCCGATTTTTTTCATTTAGGAATAGTGTCTTTACTTGAAATTCCTTTCTTCTGTAGCTACTGAATTTTATATATGTGGGTAATTTACTCATTCCTGGCGAATATCAAAAATGAATTGGCGAAAAAATCGAATGCCAGGTTTTTTTGTATTCCATTCGCAACGGCTTCCTCATTAAATATACTATAGTTTGCTGTTGGATGAGGGCTTGGGTACATTCCATTGGAGATATTATGAAATTGAGATGGTAGGTGTTTATCACTAAAGAGTTCATAACAAAACTTATAGTCTGGTATTGGATAGTAAAATTCAATATTCTCTGATTTAAAACCAGAATCTACAAGCAATTCCCTGATCTCTTCTTTGCCGAATGTTCTTACTCCCTCATATTCAAGGTATCCTTCCAAGGAGTCAAAGATTTTTCCCGTATGATCCTCAGGGGCACCCCTCCAATATTTTAGTCCAAATCTATTCTCTATCGCTATAATAAGAGTTCCATCTTTTTTAATTAATCTTCTCGTTTCCTCTAACATTTTTACAAAAGGGTGCTGATCATTTGTAAATCTACCTGCATATTCTAATACTCCAATAAGTGTTGCATAATCGAACTTCTCTTTAAGTGTCTGTTTATGTATGTTGCCATTTAGGACTTGAAGGTTTTTATACTCTTTGTAGCGTTTCCTTATTATGTCTGCTCTTCTCTTTGTTAGTTCTACTGAAGTGACTGTTGTATGTTCTCTTAGTAGTGCTCCAGTTACAGCGCCGCACCCAGCACCAATTTCGAGAATATTTGAATCTTTTTCAAATGGAAACCAATTCAATAAGTTCTCCCGATCCTTAGAGAGATGATATTTTATAGCCCATGAGGGATTGTTTGCGAGTATATCTTCTATTTCTTGAGTAGATGGATTCCTTTCGAATAATTCTAAAAGAAAATTCTCTATATTGTCACCGTCGGAATATGTGTATTTTTTCAATATATTTTTCAACAACGTTATATCGGATATTCTATATTGTTATTGTATGATAATACAAGCATGTCCTTTGCCCCACAAAGAACTTATTTTTTACAATCCAAATTTCTAACTTCTCTATCATCCATCATCTTTAATACGAGACATGTAGAATCATAAATGTTCTTTGTCTCTGTACCAAGTTCATATGTCTCTTCAGTATTCTCGCTTACAACTATTAAAGGAATCCTTCTACAGGCATCACAGCCATTTGAATGTTGTAATTCTTCTCCTCCATGATCTGCAGTAATAACAAAATATCTCTGGTATGAATCAAATTCTTGCCTTAGGTCTGATATTAAAGATTCCAGATTTGTGTCTAATACATTTAATGCTTCTCCTTGTTCATCAGAAAGCCACCCATATTGATGTCCATATGAATCTATGTCTCTTAGATGTATGAAAACAAAAACCTTTGAATCTTGTGTCTCTATAATACTATCGATATCATCAAGGACATCACCTGAGTTCGCTTCCTCCGAAGATATATTCTCTCCAACTTTGTCACCAAGAAGATACAACAATTTGTCTTTTGTTAAGAAGGCATAGTAGGAGTAGCCATCTTCAATGGCATAATCAAAGAGAGTTTTTACAGTTAATGGTGGAGTATTTTCATCTAAAGTATTTGCATAGAATTGATGTTGTTCTTGGGTTAATCCAGTAACCATTGAGATATGAGAGGGCATTGTTTCGCTTTGCTCAAGAGTTTGTAAATCAAGTGTGTAAGATGTATTTGTCTGTTGTATTAATGACTCCAGATATGGAGTGTTTTCACCAAGAAGATTTGATCCAAATCCATCTAGACTAATTAAGACAATCAATTGCTTGGGATTAATATGCTCCTCAGTTTCTACCTCCTTATGAGTTGGAATATGAAATACAAGAAGGGCTGTTGATGTAAAGAGTATTAAGCCAAAGAGGAAAAGAATAGATCGGAGAACTTTACTCTTTTTTAAAATCGTAAGCATACATGAAGAATTGTACATAAAAGCAATCCTAAAAAGAAGCCTTTTTTTCTTCTCTTAAATATTGTAGTCTAATAAACAATATAGACCATATTAATTTGTAATCATATACATATATATGAAATTACTAGTTACAGGAGGTGCAGGATTCATAGGATCTAACTTCATAAGATATTGGTTCGAGAAGTATCCTGATGACCATATTACTAATCTAGATAAGCTTACATATGCTGGTAATCTAG
>CAZQHF010000019.1:0-11049 GCA_964593535.1 uncultured Candidatus Saccharibacteria bacterium | reverse complement strand
CAATTGAACAACCAACGGCAGTTTATTTTTATAATAACAAACAATATAGAATCCCTGTGAAGAATATTTATATAAATGGAGATATAAAATCATTTGAAAGAGGAATTGACTCGGTTGTTTATTTAATTCCTAAAATAGACGAGAAAAGCGGAAGAATAGATGAAACTGGTGCTGTGATTTATCTTTCCCCTAGAACGTTTAATAGCCTAATGGGACGATTGTACATACTAGATGATTATTATAATGAATATCCTACATTAACCGAAGCACACTTTGAAGATGATCCGGCTGTGGCTTATTTCAAACAATTTACTGGTGGGAAATTGAACGAATTCATCTATTATCAAGGAATAAGGGCGCCACTGAAGATTTGGGAGGTAAACTATCCAGAAGGAACCCCAATACATGAAGAATTTTTAGGGCTAGATAGAAAGTTGGAGTTTGGCGGATTGGATAGCTTATTTGAGTAATGGGAGATTTATCCGTAAAAATTATCTTTTTAGTTTTGTTTTGTGCAATTTTGGGTGCATTTGGTCAAGTATTTTTTAAACTTGCTTCAAGTGATTTTAGTCTGAGTGTTGAGGGGGTTTTGAGGAATTGGAAGTTTTTAATAGGGGCATTTTTGTATGCTTCATCTGCAATTTTGTTTGTCTATTCTTTGAAACATGGAAATCTTTCAATTCTTTATCCCTTAATTGCCACCAGCTATATCTGGGTTGCCCTCCTATCATTTTTTATTCTTAAGGAACCAGTTTCTATGTTAAATGTTGCAGGTATTGGGCTTATTATCGCAGGGATTGCATTGGTAGTACAATGAAACTATCTATAATTGTACCTGTTTATAATGAAGAAAAGACAATAAGACAAGTTCTTCAAAAGATTTTAAAGAAAGATTTTGGTTTGAATAAAGAAGTTATTGTTGTTAACGACGGTTCAAAAGATAAAACTGGAGAAGTTTTGAAGAGAATTAAAGCAAAAGATTTAATTGTAATTAGCTATCCTGAAAACCGTGGAAAGGGTTATGCCTTGCGGAAGGGATTTGAGAAGGCAAGAGGAAATATTTTAGCGATACAAGACGCTGATTTGGAATACGATTTGAAAGACTTAAAGAAATTAGTAGATATATTAATGAATAAGAATTTGAAGGTTATTTATGGTTCTAGATTTCTAAAGAAGAATAAAAATTATAAAATAAACTCTTTCTATATTGCAAATAGAATTCTGTCTTGGATTACTTCGATTCTTTATCTTAGAAAAGTTACAGATATGGAAACTTGTTACAAGGTTTTTGGAAAAGAAGTTTTGAATGGACTAAATCTTAAATGTAATCGGTTTGATATTGAACCCGAGATTACTGCAAAAATAATAAATAAAGGTTATGGGATTAAAGAGATTCCAATAGATTACAAACCCAGAACTGCAAAGCAAGGTAAAAAAATTAAATGGAAAGATGGTTTTATGGCTGTTTGGGTTTTGTTAAGGGAAAGATTCAGCCGATGATGTGAAATCCATCTATTTTCCAAATTGTTGCATTAATTATTCTTTTTCCATTTGAAAATTCGAAGGTTTTAATTTCTTCTGGAAGAAGTGCAGTTTTAACTTTTGTTCCTTGTTGTGTTGGAACTGACAATTGTATTATTCCATTTTGGGGGATAAATGGATCAGTAATCCAGGAATGTAAGTTATCTGTGAAGAGATAAATTGTTTGATTTGTTGAGAATAAATGGTTTAGCCCCGATTGGTATGTTGTCATCTGCTCTTTTTTCAAAAAGTTGGTGTAAACCACATATTCTGGGAAAACATAAACTGCTTGATCCGGAAGATTTTGATTTGCATATTCAGAAACCTGTTTTATTGGGTCGTAACGGTTTAATGTATAAATTGTACTTTCTCGATTAATTGAACCAGAATAAAATATAAATAGTTGTTCTGCGAGAATAATTATCACAAGAGCAAATATGAGTGCTTTTGCAATAGACTTTTTCTTTTTTGGAAAAATTTCATATATTTTGAATAGGGCTATTGAGGCAAAAAGACAAAGCAGGATCAATATCTGTCCATAAAATCTCAAACCCCTCGCCCACCACCAAGAATGTAATATGACATATACAAAGATCCATAATAAAAATGTTTTCAACTTTAAACTTTTTATCTTGAATAAAACAAAAGTTATTCCTAGAAGAACTATGAAAGGAAAAAGATATCCTGTTTTAAAGAAAAAGGACAAAAATTGGTAGATTGTGGAAATTGATAGACCCAGACTTCCGTCCCCCGAAGAGTGTGCATTGACAAGAGGACTACCAAATGCAATTAGATTTCTGAGGAACCAGGAACCTAGAATTAAAATTCCAGCACCTATTGCAAGAAATGTCTTTTTAGAAAAGAAAAAATCTTCGAAATCCTTTTTTCTATATAACATGTAAAAGCCCATTGGAATTGCCAAAAAGAAACCATCATATCGAATTAATATACTTAGACAAATACAAATTATTGAGGGAATGATTAAGTTTCTCTTTTCATAAGACTTCATAAAGAGGTACAATCCAAGAATTGAAAAAAACATGAAGGGAGTCTCTGTCATAACAGACATTGAATTGAAAATGAAAAGATTATGAAATGCGAGCAAGATTGCGGAAGAGATTCCCACAAAAGAATTTACTTCTTTTCCGATAAGATAAGCAAGAATAATTGAAGCAACAGATAAAATAAAGACCATAATTAGTCCCCCTATAGCAGAGTTTCCTAGAAGAAAATAAAAAGGAGCTATAAGTAATGGAAGTCCAATAGGATATTGTGAGTGTGGTGTTGTTCCATCTAGAGTATAACCTTTTCCACCCACCATGTTTTCTGCTAGACGAGTATACCAAAAACTATCTTGCCCCCAAAGTGTAGAAAAGTTTAGGAAGAGAGTTAACCAAATTATTGAGAAAACAATCAATACTGAAAGAATAATCAGATTCTCTTTTGTTTTGTATTTTTTTAAATTCATACAAAAAAGTTAAAATAATAAGATATATAAAGTTTGTTAATCCTCCTAAAAATATGAGAGAGAAATTAAAGCTTAACTTGGGTTGTGGAAAGGACATAAAAAAAAATTATATAAATTTAGACAAGATGCCAATTGAGGGTGTAAATATTGTTTGCGATTTTGAAAAAATAAAGATTCCTCTAAAAAATAATAGTGTTTGTGAGGTAATTATAAATCATGTTTTAGAACATATTTTTGACTTGGAATTTGTACTTGGAGAGCTTCATCGTATCTGTAAAAAAGGAGCTAAAATAAGGATAAGGACACCTTATTTTTCTCACGAGTCTGCATTCTCTCATTATCAACACATTAGAAAGTTTACATGGACAACATTTGATTTGTTTGACCCAAAACATGCAGAACATTTTCATTCAAATTTAAATTTTAGAGTTTTAAAAAAAGAATTGAGAAGCAGGTTCTTTGGAAATAAAACTATATTCAACCTATTCCCTAGAATTTATCAGGAGTACCTCTGTTGGATTTTTCCAATAAAGGAAATTTATTATGAATTGGAGGTTATAAAGTGAAATTTGTTTTGAAATATCTGCGTCAGAAACCAGAATTTTATTCCAATCTTAAAAAGATTTACGGTGCGACACTTGGTTTTTATTGGTTTAAGGAACTTTATTTAAGAAAAATTGGTTTGTGGAATGGTAAAAAAAGGATTAAGCTAATTTCTGATTTGGAAGCGAATAATATTGTTACAGATAAAATTCGCTCAAAAGAACCGTTTATGTTAGCAAGGTATGGAAGCAATGAGTTTAGAAATTTATTCCAAGAGAATGAATTCGATACCTTATGTTTTAATGCTGGTTTTTTCCCAAATGAAAAAAAGTTATTAGAAAAATTTAGAAAGGTTTATTTTGAAGCATCAAAGCAAATAGACTACCTTTGTGTTTGGAACTATCTACAGCAATTTAATAAAAAGAGAAAACTGATACGAAATCTCCCCAATATAACCTCTTTATTTAGCCTTGGCCCATCTGGATTAAATAGTTCTTGGATTAAAAGTCTGGAAGGAAAGAATGTCCTAGTTATACACCCATTTAAGAAGACTATTGAGATGCAGCATAAAAAAAGAAAAAGATTGAAGATACTACCCGAATTTAAGAAACTAGAAGTAATCGGTGCCGTGCAAACAATTGCAGGACAGAGAGATCGGAGATTTAAAACCTGGTTCGAAGCATTGGATTTTATGAAGGAAGAAATTGATAAAAAAGATTTTGATATTGCTCTTATTGGTTGTGGAGCCTATGGTTTACCTTTGGCAGCACATGTTAAATTGTTAGGCAAACAAGCCATCCATGCAGGAGGAGGGCTACAGCTATTTTTTGGCATACTTGGTCGTAGATGGAATAAAAATCAATTAGTAAGAGTTAATAGGTACTGGACAAAACCTTTAAAAGGGGACTTGCCTGCAAGATATAAGGAAATAGAGGGAGGATGTTATTGGTAAAATTAAGATGGAAAAATTTAAGAAAATAAAAGAAGTTTATTCTAGCCGGGGTTTTGTTTCAGTTATTGCTGGAGGATTATTTAGTGTCCTAAGGCTTCTCTCAGACCCCTATAGAAATATAAAAGAAAGATCAAAAGTCCAGAAGATTTCTAAATTTAACTCCAAGGGGATTTTTAAAGTTAATAATTATATTATGTCTCTAGATCCAAATAAGACTGGAATACATAGTGAATTGATCCAGGAAGGAATAAGAGAAATTCAAGCTACGGAAGAAATGGAGAGTGTAATTCGAAAAGGAGATGTTATTCTTGAAGCAGGAGCTAATATTGGGTACTATGCACTCTTAGAATCTCAGAGAGTGGGTAACGATGGAAAAATATATGCTATAGAGCCAACTAAAACAAACTTCAGATATCTCAAAAAGAACATTAATCTTAATAGGGCAAAAAATATAGAATCTTATAAATTAGCTCTCGGAGACAAGGATGGGCAGACCTTTATAAATATATATGATGCTGAAAACTGGAACACCATAGCAGACATACCTTATGCCCAGAAAAGATCAAGAGAAAAGGTAACTTTAAAGAAGGTCGATACTTTTTTGAGAGATAAAAGAAAACCCACATTTGTTAGGATGGATGTCGAAGGTTTTGAATATGAAATTATTAATGGGATGGAGGGTCTTCTTAAGAAATCGCCCCCTAGGGGGATGTTTATCGAGATGCACTTCTATATAATGGGGGAAGATAAAAGTATTTCCTTATTAAAAAAGCTTAAAGAAAGAGGGTATGAGATAAAAAGATACTTTGTTGATAAGAAACCTTGCCCAAGGATCAGAGGAGTTGATTGGATGTTGCAGAGGTTAGAGAGAATTAAAGACAAGCAAAAGATAATCTATGGCGAAGTTAAGGGAGTCAAGATAGATGACTTGTTGAAAAACAAAGATAACTTAAGAAGTGGCGCTCCAGAGATATTTTTTGAGCTTAAAAATGTTGAGAAAAGAATTTAAACTTAAAACCCCTGTACTTTTTCTAGTCTTTAATAGATTAGACACAACCAAAAAAGTTTTTGCGGAGATAAGAAAAGCAAAACCGAAACAACTTTTCATTGCGTCTGATGGACCCAGAGAAGATAAAATACAAGAAAAAGAAATAGTCGAAAAAATAAGAAAATATCTATTAAAAAATATAAACTGGAAATGTGAAGTTAAAACTTTATTCAGAAATAAAAATCTGGGCTGCAAATATGCTGTTTCTGGAGCAATTGATTGGTTTTTTGAGAATGTTGATCAGGGAATAATTTTAGAGGACGACTGTTTGCCAAGCCAGAGCTTTTTTAGATTTTGTGAGGAAATGCTTGATAAATATAAAAATAATGAAAAAATAATGCATATTTCTGGAACAAATGTCGAAGAACTTTCCGAATCAGAATATGATTATTTTTTCTCAGATAGGTTTAATGTCTGGGGATGGGCCACGTGGAGAAGGGCATGGAAAAAATATGATGTTGAAATAAAAAACTGGAAAAAAACAAGGTGCTCTTTTAATTTAATAAGAAAACTGAAACAACAAAGATTAATAGAAAAAATTAGCTCGTGGAGATTATATAACTTAACTTATTTAGGAAAAATAGATACATGGGATTACCAATGGGATTTTTGCTGCCTGATGAACGATGGTTTTTGCATCATTCCAAAAAAAAATTTAATTACAAATCTTGGATTCAAAAAAGGAACGCATACTACTAATTATATAAAATCTGAAAAATCAATAAAAAAACACGAATTATCTTTCCCGATTAAAAAAAATAATAATATTAAAAAAAATAATATCTATTCTAACCTATATGCTAATTTTTTTCTTAGTAAAAAAATTCCCTCTTTTTTAAAGTAATATCTATATATAGAATAATTAAATATTTAAACTCTCTTTCTGATAGAATTATATGGTAAAAAGAGCCCTAATTACTGGCATAACTGGCCAAGATGGAAGCTATTTAGCAGAGTTGTTGTTATCTAAAGGATATGAAGTTCATGGAATAGTTAGAAGAAGCTCTTCTTTTAATACAGGAAGAATAGATCACCTTTATAATATTAATGAACCCACTGGATCTAAATTAATGCTACATTATGCTGATTTAACCGATTCTAGTTCTTTATTTAGATTAATTCAACAAATTAGGCCAGATGAGATTTATAATTTGGGCGCACAATCTCATGTAAAAATATCTTTTGATATTCCAGAATATACTGGTGATGTTGTTGGGTTAGGTGTTACTAGATTATTAGAGGCAATTCGTACAATAAACCCTAAAATAAAAATTTATCAAGCATCTTCAAGCGAGTTGTATGGTAAGGTTCAGGAAATACCCCAAACAGAAACTACTAAATTTTACCCTAGAAGTCCTTATGGATGCGCAAAACTTTATGCATATTGGATTATGAAAAATTATCGTGAATCCTATGGTATATTTGCTTGCAATGGGATTCTCTTTAACCATGAATCGCCACGTAGAGGAAAAAATTTTGTTACTAGAAAAATAACAAGGGGTTTGTGTGAAATCAAATTAGGGAATAGGGAGCATATTCGACTTGGAAACCTTGATGCAAAAAGAGACTGGGGTTTTGCTGGGGATTATGTAAAAGCAATGTGGTTAATGTTACAACAAGAAATACCTGATGATTATGTTATTGCCACTGGTGAAACACATTCAGTTAGAGAATTTGTTGAGTTATCTGCAAAAGAACTTGATATAGACATTGAATGGGTCGGTAGCGGAATAAATGAAGTCGGAATAGATAAAAAAACGAGAAAGACAATTATTGTAGTTGATAAAGAATATTTTAGACCCTCTGAAGTAGATCTTTTGCTTGGAGATCCGACAAAGGCCAAAGAAAAGTTAGGATGGATTCCGAGCACTAATTTTAAAAAGCTTGTTAATATGATGATTGAGTCTGATATGGAAATGCTAAAAAATAAAGATGAACGGTTTTAAATGGAAATAGAAAAGATTTATTCTGGAGAAAAAATGCTTGCATGGATATTGAGAAAGGACAAGCATCCGCTTGGCAAAGAATTCCCGAGTAATAAAGAAGACTCTCTGCAAGTTGGTTGCATGTTTTTACCAAGTGGTGAAAAAATAGTTCCGCATATACATAAAATTAAATCTAGAAATATAATTAAAACACAAGAGGTTATTTATCTTATCCGAGGGGTACTAAGGGTAGATTTTTTTAATGAGAATAAATTAAAGATCTCTGAAAAAACTCTTTTCGGAGGAGACCTAATAGCTCTTCTGGATGGTGGTCACGGATTCGAAAGCCTTGAAGATACCCAAATTTTTGAAGTTAAACAGGGTCCATATATAAATGTTGAAGAGGATAAGGAAAAATTTTATCCGGAGGATAAAAAATGATCCCAGTTTGCAAACCATGGTTAGCGGGGAAAGAAAGGGAATATGTGAATGATGCTATTGATACCAATTGGATAAGCAGCTCTGGAAAATATATAGAGAAGTTTGAAAATGATTTTTCTACATATTGTGGATCTAGATTTGGTGTTGCTTGTTCTAGTGGACTTGCTGCGCTTCATCTGGCATGTGTTGCTATCGGATTAAAATATGGAGATGAGGTAATTGCTCCCACTTTTACTATGGCAGCCACCATTAATGCAATTATATTCACTGGCGCAAAACCAGTTTTAATTGATTGTGACAAAGATACTTATTGCATCGATGTGAATCAAATTGAATCTAAAATCAACTCTCACACTAAGGCAATTGTTCCTGTACACATTTATGGACATCCGTGTGATATGAATAAAATTATGGAATTGGCAAAAAAATATAATTTATATGTAATTGAAGATGCCGCAGAGGCACATGGCGCAGAATATAATGATAAAAAATGTGGAGCCATCGGAGACATTGGGTGCTTTAGTTTTTATGCCAATAAAGTCTTGACCACCGGAGAGGGAGGTATGTGTATAACCAATAATAAAGAATTTGCAGATAAAATGAAAAAATTAAGAAATCATGCATTTGATGTTCCGCGATTCGTACACAATGAGGTTGGTTTTAATTATAGAATAACCAATTTACAAGCAGCAATTGGATGCGCCCAGGTAGAGAATGTTCAGATGCTAGTAGATGCCAGAAGAAGTGTTGGTTTAAAATACAACGAAAGACTAAAAAATACACCCGGACTTATACTCCCAATCGAAAAACCATATGCAAAAAATGTTTATTGGATGTACGGCGTTGTTCTTGATGAGGGTATTAATATTAGCAGGGAAGAGGTTGTACAAAAACTAAAGGAAAAGGGAATCGAAACTAGGAATTTTTTTATTCCCATGCATAAACAGCCCGCATACTATAATAAAACCGTTGAAAACTCTCCGGACTGCAATGGAAGTTTTCCAATATCTGAATTTATTGGAGAAAGAGGTTTCTATCTACCGAGTTCTAGTAATATTAGTGATGAAGAATTAAATTTTGTTTGCGAACAATTAAAAATAATAATTCAGAATGAGCATAGATAAGAAAAAAATACTTCTTTTGGGCAATGTAATCGGGGATGGGTGCAAAAGTATGGAGCTGGTTTTAAATGAGTATAGACATAATTATAATTACTCCAAGATCATAATGCCCTCTCCGCGAATAATCAATCCAAAACTTTATAAAATTTTTATTTATCCAATACGTTTGATTTTCAATCGAGGCTATGATATTTATCACATAGTCGACCATAGCTATGGACATCTTGCATATTTTCTACCGAAAAATAAACTAATAATAACATGTCACGATATGGTCCCCCTTTTATTCCCCCAAAGAATGAGCAAACGTGGGCTACTTATGTTTAGATTATATGCATCTGGACTTAAGAGGGCCAGAATAATACTATCTGATGAATCCACCAAACAAGAATTAATAAAATTACTTAAAATAGATCCAAAAAAAATAATAGTTTACCCAAACAATATAGATTTGACTGGCTTTAAAAAATTAAAAAACAAAAGTGCACTAAAAAGGAAATATGGGCTATATAATAGGTATGTTATTATGGCGTTTGGAAATGAGTTTTATAAAAATATATCAAATATTCTTCGTGCAATTTATTATATAAAACCAATATGCCCCAATATTGTATTATTAAAGATTGGTGAGTTTGGAGGAGAAGAATTAAAACTCATAGAATCTCTTGACCTTAATAAAAATATTATAAAAAAAACAAATGTTTCAAAGAGAGAACTTGTCGAATTGTATAATTGTTCTGATATATTGGTCTTTCCAAGTCTACACATGGCCTATGCTCGCCCGCCATTTGAAGCCATGGCATGTGGAATACCTACAATGGTATCATTATCCCCTGCGCTTAAAGAAATTAAAATCCCCGGTGCCACACTTAGGGTAGACCCCAAATCTTTTCGAGAAATAGGAAACGGAATAATGTCTATTAAAAATAACCCCAGATTAAGACGGAATATTATTAAGTGCGGCAACCTAACTGTAAATACTTTTAAGAAAAAAAATTTAAAGGACTATCCTCAAGTTTTAAGGGAAGCATATGCCAATATTGAACCGGATACTAATATTGTAAACAATTAAAAAGATCTTTTAATTATTTTTTTTATGTGCGGAATAAACGGATTTAATTTTGTCGATAGAAAGCTGATTAAAGAGATGAGTGACGCAATTTCACATCGTGGTCTAGACGCAGAGGGAATCCATATCTCCGATAATATCTCCTTGGGACATAGAAGGCTTGCGATACTTGATTTAAGTGAAAATGGTGCACAGCCAATGAGTTATGCCCATAACGGTAAAGAAGTCACAATAGTTTTTAATGGAGAAATTTATAATTTCCAAGAAATAAAAGAAGAGTTGCTCAATAATGGATATGAATTCAAGAGTAGCTGTGATACAGAGGTTATTTTGGCCAGCTATTTAGAATGGGGAGAAGATTGCGTCAATAAATTTAATGGGATGTGGGCATTTTGCATTTATGATCCACAAAAAAACATCTTATTTTTAAGTAGAGATAGAGTTGGTAAAAAGCCACTTCATTATTTTTTTGATGGGAAAAAATTTATATTTGGATCAGAAATAAAGAGTATATTGAAACATAAAATAAAATTTTCCATAGACAAAGAGTCCATAGATTATTATCTATCTCTCGGGTTTATACCCGCTCCGCAAACCATTTATTCTGAAATAAAAAAGCTAGAAGCAAGACAAAATATTATTTTCAATCTAAATGATAAAAAAATAAAAAAATATTATTATTATGACTGGCCAGACTACAAACCCCTTCAAAAAAAGAAGGAGCTTATTAGAGAAGGAAGAGAAATTATTTCAGACTCTGTAGAGAAAAGACTTATTTCAGATGTAAACCTTGGGGCCTTTTTAAGTGGCGGACTCGATTCTTCTATGATTGTCGGACAAATGGTTAAGTTAATGAAAAACGAAAAAGTTAATACATATTCTATTGGGTTTGATGGGAAGTTCGACGAAACAAAATATATCAATATTGCAAAAAATAATTTCAAGACATCTCATCACCATA
>CAZQHF010000018.1:0-11159 GCA_964593535.1 uncultured Candidatus Saccharibacteria bacterium | reverse complement strand
GAAGTTCGGATTTAAGTTGTTCAAGTGTCATTTTAACTCCAACCATATTTTAAATTGTTTAGTTTTAACATCGAATTTTGTTGTATATTTAACTTTATTTTTATCGAAATTTATTATTTTAATAGTTTCTATTCTATATTTATCTGTTTTGTTTTTTATCAATTTATTCATTTTCTTTCTCCAGCCAGTTGTTTAATTGTTTTAGTTCGGTATCTTGTAATTCTTTAAGTCTTTCTAAAACCATATACCAATTTGTATTTACTTCTAATCTCCTGATACTTTCTTCATCTCCAGCAGTCATAAATTTTGACAATTCTATTAAAAACTTTATCTCATCTTCAATCATCATCTTCGCACCTTGAATAAGTCCTTGTTTTTTGCCTTTTTTGAAAACAAGAGGAACACAAGTAGCTATTCGCGACTCTGGAATTGATTTTAATATGTCTTCAATTTCTTGATTTATCTTTTCTATTTTGGTTTTTAGGTTGAGTTTCATTTTGAGGACTCCTTTAACTTTAGTTTTGAATATTCTATATTTTCCTTTAATTTGCTTTTCACAAATTCTAATATTAAATCTTTGTGCTTTTCATAAGATTCTAATCCCTTTTTTTCGAATTCTTTTAATATAAACTCATCTCTTTCTACTTCTTTTTCAAGTCTTTGTTTTTCTGTTAATTGTTTTTCTTGGGGAGTTGATGAGTTGTGTTTATCCATTTTTATATTATTCTAAATACATACTACTATTTAAACCTTTCGGTTTAGATAATTGAAATGTATCCTTTTTTATTTTCAAATACATAACCTGATTTTTTTAAATCCTCTAAATAATCATAAAGATCATTTTCATTTATGTTCCTCATTTTTGTTTCATTTAGTATATCGGTGAAGGGAATCACTTTTGTTATTAATCTGTTTGATAGTGATTGGATTATTTCATAAACTAATAAAACCCTACCTCTCTTAGATGTAGGAACTTTTTCTGTAATCATAGACATATCAACCAACCCTGTTTCGTTATCTATCCCTACTTGTTTTAAGGCATATAAAAATAAACCTTTAGCTACTTCTAAATCTTTCAATTCTACTTTTTCAGACAATCTGATTTTTGCATTTGCTTCGGCAAGTCTTATAATTCCCTCTATATTTCTTAGATTGATTGGTAACCCTGAAACTTCACTATTCTTGGACATCTGTCTGACTTTTGTGTAAAATTTTATTATTTCTTCTTTTAATTCTTCTTTTATTATGGGATTAATCTTCCGACAATGAGTAATATATTTTTTGAATAAGTTTGTTGTAATCTCTATTTTTCTTTTTTTATTAAACGAGTCGAATATATGTTCAACAGCATTTCTATCATTTCTTTCGTCTACTTTGTCTAACATAACAAATATTAAATCAAATCTATTTAATATCGGACTGCTAATATCTATCTGTCTAGCAAGAGGTTCAGATAAATCAAAAGATCCGTGAGAAGGATTTGCTGAAGCCAATACTCCTGTCATTGCCGAAAGTTTTGCATTGATCCCTGCTTTTGAGATAGTAATAGATCCTAAACTCATCGGTTCTAATAATTCATCTCTTGATTCTTTACTCATTTTGTCTAATTCGTCAATACAAACTACAGACTTGTTCGCTAAAACAAGAGATCCAATTTCTAGACCCCATGTTCCACTTAATTCATCTCTTGAAACCATCGCACCCAGTCCTACTCCTGATGTTCTTTTTCCGACAACCATCCTAGCACGAGGACATTTAGAAGATACTGCCTTTAATAAAACAGACTTAGCAACTCCTGGGTCTCCTGAAAGTAATATATGAATATCTCCTTGAGATGCTGTTCCATCAGATCTTGGTTTCATACAACCTTTTACCATTTGAAGGACTATTGCTTTCTTAACTTCCTTATGTCCATATACTTCTGGAATAAGATTTTCAGATAGTAATTCAAGGGGGTTAGAATTTGAAATTTCGATTATTTTTTCATAGTCTTCCTCATTTATTTGGATATCTTCTTCATCTTCTAGAGATTCTACTCCAAATGCCTCTAACATAAATTCAGAAATGTTGCTTTCTTCATCTTTCTGTGTCATAAAAGGAGGAACTAATTTAATAAATCCTATAACCCCTACTTTCTTACCTGGTTGTAGTCTATTGTTTATTTTTTCTTCTGTTAGTTTGTCTTCTATATAGACTCTTATTTGTTGGGGTTGTTTTCCATCTACCTCCTCTGGGAGTTCTTCCATAGTGATTTCTTGAACATTAATTATATGCCTTTTTTTTAATAAAAATTTCCTTGATTTCCCACAGGAACAACTTTTTGGCTTTTCTTCTTTTTTCTTTTCTTGAGGAATTGAAACAGATGTACCACAAGAAGCACACTCAAAATCAATTCTAATAGTTCTAGGAACAACTTTTGTTGCCTTTTTGATAATTCCCCTAACCATTACTAATTTACCTATCCAATCAGTCCTTATTTCTGCTATTTTGGGTATAATAGAAAGATTAGTAAAGGAAAAGGATAAATCTTCTGAAATTGAATGAAGGTAATCTAAAATTACTTTCTTTGATTCTGTAGGATTTTCTAGAATTGAATCATATAAATTTGGATCGTTTTTAATATCTTCTAAATCTAATGTGATTAAATTAGACTCTCTTTTGAAGTTTTTAATATTTTCACTTAAATAATTAGTGAGGTTCTGTTTGAGTTCTTTAATATCCATATCACACAATTTCTACAAAATTTAATTGATTGGGAAGATTTAAACCATAACAAAACCATGCACTAGCAAACCAATTACCTTTTCCTTCTATGAATTGTATTCTCTTGTTAAAAAGGATAACTTGAATCCCATACTTCTTATAAAGAGATTGTCTAAATTTACCTTCTAAAGCAGTTATTGGAAGTAATAGGGCAAAGGGTTTTCCAGATTCAAAACATTTACTTAAAAATTTATCTTTCAGAGAAAATGGAGGGTTTGTAACTATACAATCAAAATCTTTTCTATCTGATGTTAAAAAGTCTTCTCCCTCTTTTATATCTGTTCCAAAGATATTCATCTCTCTCTCTCTAAAAAATTTAACTATATTTCCTGTTCCTGAACAACATTCCCAAATCTTCCATTCTTTCTTTAAATAGGGCATAAGGGGTTCGGTTGCATAATCGGGGGTATAAAAATCATCAGAATTGCCTATCTTCTTAGGAGGCATCTTTGTTTTATTCTCTCCCATCAGAATTCTCCCCCCCAACCATCATCTTCCAAATTAGAATCCCATGTCTTAACCATATGAGTTATAATCTTTTCTAGTAGTTTGTAATCTTCTTCGGTAGATTTAAAAGTAGAATCATAATCTCTAAAAAGACATCTATACTTTGTTATACCATCTAAAAGAAGGATAGTATGATGTAACCCTCTTGCTTTCCAAACTTGTTTCATCGGTTCTTTCGCTTGAGAAGATACTTTTGTGAATATCTCCCTAACTTTTTCTTTATTGTATTCCACTAAAAAGTCTTGGCAACTATCATAAATTGTTAAGAAATCATGATAAAAACTAGAATTCCCTTCGGATTCCTCTCTTATTTCTTTAAATTTGGATTGTCTTATCCCTTCTTTTTGATATATTTTTTCAGTTTCCTCTTTGTCTTGAATCCATATTAACATTCTAGATAAAGTAGTATTGTCTAAAACTCCTAAATGATATGCTAAAAGATTTTTTCCTTTGATAGGATTTGTGGTAATACAGATCTTGGCTGTCGCCTTGACAATTACAGAATTATCATTCCCAGAACCTACTAATCTTTTCTTTTGTTCTAACAACATATTCAATTCTCCAAAATAATTATTAATATCGATATGTTGGTTTTGCATAGCATTAGAAACCATCTTCATTAATTCATCTATGATTGCTATTCTGTTACAATTACAAATATACCCTAAATTAGCTGGTTTTTCCTTAAAACTAGGTACTAAAACTTTCATTCTTGATGTTCCTGCTTCTAAAATACCATTTTCTTCCCTAAATTTAAAATCTAAAGACTCTGCTTCGGTTGTCTTCCCTGTCCCCACAGGTCCCATTTTTAATAAATGTAAGGGATACCCTTCGTATTTTCCAGATAATAATTGTGATAACCTCAACATATTAAAGTCTTCGGAATAGTCATAAATATTTCCATCTTCGTGTGTAAAAATATAATCTTGAAATCCTTGAGCATCCCATCCATTCGTAAATTTTTTTTCTTTGGTGAATTTAATTAATTTGTCTTTCGGTAAGATTGACACAGCAGATTTATAATCTTTAACTAAAAATATCGTCGCTATTTTATTAATTTTTAATGTGTCTGAAATCCCTGACAAATCATCTAAATCTATTTTCATACCTTCTATCTCGGAAAAATCGCTTGGTAATTCTTTTTCGGAGAATAAAAAATATTCCTTCCCCTTGTCAATAAGTCTATAAACCCAGAAATCGAATGCTATAGCCTCTATTATTCTTCCATCAAATCTTTTGTCATATGGATCATCTAAAAATTTATATTGAGTAAATATTGTTTCTCCTTCTTTGTTGTGTTTAACCCTTTCAGTCCTCTTTATTAATGGTATTCTCTGAATTGTCTGGTGAATTAATTGGGGTTTTCCTCTGCATTTATCTTGATAATGTGCTAATACAACTAATCTTTTCTCTTTTATCAAAAAATCTATATTCTGCTTTTTTACTTTTTCCCATGAGTCTCCTTCTATCCAGTTTATTTCATGTCTTGTATAATTCGGAGATTCAACATTTTCTAAAGGATATTCAATATTTTCAATAAACCTCTTCCTCCTAAGATTTATTTCTTCTTCATTGACATCCTTCTTATCTAAAAGTCCTTCAATAATTTTAGTCATTTAACACCTCTTTTTTAATTTGATAATCTAATTGTGTTGAAGAAATAATATATTTTTTGTTATAAGTATATTTTTTACCCCTATCGTCTATAAATTCAATAAAATTTTCATCTAGGGAAACAATAACACAACGATAAGTGAGAATATTCCCCTTAATCTCAAAGACAATCTTATAGGATTTGTCTAATTCCATCTGGGTGTTTGGTTGGGTTTTTTAGTTTGGTTTGTTTTTGCATAGCTTTTTTAAAATGACTAAACTATTTAAGTCTTTTGAACTAAATTGTCGTCATTTTTTAGTCGTTCTCTTCTTTTATCAGTTTATGTTAGGATCTCTTTTTGTGATATACTCTCTCAATGCGAGTACAACCACTTGGCTACGATTTCTTTCTTCTTTTTCACAAAAAGCATCTAACTTTTCTAATACTTCCTTTCTCAAGGAGATAGATGTTTTTAATTTTTTTACCATGATTTATTGAAAACACACTACTATTTAAACCTTTCGGTTTAGGGGAAAATATTGCTTTTCCTTACTTTTCAGTAAAGATAAGTAAAAATGTGTAAAATTAATGAAATACCACCTAAAATATGGGATAATGTTCCAAAAAAGGTATTGAAATCCCCTACTTTTAAATATTATCCCTTATTTTCCCTTACTTATTAGGAGATAATAGGGGTTTTTATGCTAAAATATTTAAAAATGCCGAGAACATAGACCCCCCCTTAACATACCCTCCAAAGTATTGAAGAAACCCGAAGAAAATTTTTCATAGGACCTCTTGTCACTACTCACTAGTAGTAACTTAATTTTCATAGCAAAAAAGTTCATTTTTTTGAATTGAGTATTGAGGGGGGGTCTATGTTCTCGGATTTATTCCTTACTTTTAAATATAAAGATGTAAATTTAAGGGATAATATTCCTTTTACTTACTTTAACATAACTTTACATCTTTTTCTTTAATTCCCCTCTCTTTTATTTAATAATTTAAATAAATATAAATATCTTAAATTTTACAAATATTATAAAAAATATAAAGAAAAAACTAAAAATCTTTTTAAGAGAGGGTTTAAAAATCCTAAAAAGCATAGATTATTATAAAGTATAAAAACTTACAATAATGTGGTGTCAAAAGAAAAATAACCAATTCATTAGTTATATGAATTTTGACAATTATTTCAGAATAGATAAGTATTTAAAGGATAGAATATTAAATATAATATGGAATTAAAGAACTTAAAGAACATTAAGATTGAAGAAAATATTTGGTGGGAACTAAATAGATTAAAAGTAGAATGGAAATTAAAAACATTATCCGAAGTGGTGACTAAGATAGTTAAGGAGAAAAAATAGAATGAAAAAATCATACAAATTTAGAATATATCCCAATAGAAAACAAAGAGATAGATTAAACATTGCATTAGAAGAGGCAAGAAAACTATATAATCAGATGTTTGATATTAAACAACAAATCTATGAGGGGGAAAAATTATCTTTAACAAAATTTGATATGGATTATATAGTTAAGGATTTTGAAACAAAATTTCTTCATTCCCAGACCAAACAAAATATATGTGATAAATTATCTAAATCCTATGATAACTTCTTTAGAAGAATTAAAAATGGAGAAAAACCTGGATTTCCAAAATTTAAATCTTTTGAGTATTATAATTCTATCACTTTTCCACAATACAAGAATAAGGTTTCAAACAAGATTCACGTATCAAAAATTGGTAATATAAAGATTGTTCAAGAAAGAGAGATTGAAGGACAAATTAAAACCTTAACTATCAAAAGAGAAGGATCTGAATGGTATGCTATTTTAAGTTGTGATAATGTTCCAGAGGATACAACTATTTTAGATTTTAAATCTGAAGTTGAAGGAATAGATGTTGGATTAAATAAGTTTTTAGTTTGTTCAAATGGTATAGTGGTTGATAATCCTAATTTGTTAAGAAAGTCTGAAAAGTCATTAAAAAGAATACAACGAAGATTAAGTAAGAGGGAAAAAGGTAGTAAAAATAGAAAAAGACAAAAACAAAGATTAGTCAAAAAACATATTAAGATAAAAAGACAGCGAGTAGATTTTCATAGGAAGTTAGCGAGAAATTTAGCAATTAATATAAAGTATATTGGTGTGGAAAGTTTATCAATTCAAAACATGGTAAAAAATCATTGTTTAGCAAAAAGTATATCTGATGCTGGTTGGGGTTCTTTTTTTCATTGGTTAAAATATTATAAAACAATTTATGAAGGCGGAATAATTGAAGTTGAACAATTTGAACCAACCTCAAAGGAATGTAGTTGTTGTGGAAATATTAAAAAAGATTTAAAATTGAGTGATAGAAAATATGTTTGTTTTAAATGCGGTCTAAAGATGGATAGAGATTTAAATGCCTCAATTAATATTAAAAAATATGCTCAAATTAAATTGAATACTGTAGGACATACAGGAATTTACGCCTTTGGAGATAATGTAAGACAAGATTCTTCTATGAAGAATAATGCTGTTGTCGTGGAATTAGGAACTATATTGAATAGTAGCAATACTATTCTTGGAAACCCATGACTCTTAGTCATGGGAGGATGTCATAGTAACTTTTATGTATATTTTTATGATTCTTTTAGTGGTAAACATAATATACCCCTCATATTTGTCAGTTCAACTAGCATGTAAACAAGATTATGAATTAAATGAAGATTATGTTGTTTCAGGATATTTTAATCCCCAAGATGTACAAATCACAATAGTTGTAGAGGAATGTTCTCCATTTTATCCAAAAGTAATTAAACATGAATTAACACATTTTATTCAATTAGATGAAGAAAGATTGTATAGTTGTGTTAAAAAAGGTTTTAGTTGGGGATTATTTTTTAATGAAATAGAAGCATACTTATCAGAGTATGGATTCTACGATCAAAATAAGATGAATAGTGCATATTCTAAGTTTTTTGGAGAATAGAAAGATTTATAAAGGTTGAAACTTAAGTTTAAGTTTATGGAAGAAGAAGAAAAAATAATATCTTACATAAAGCAAAATAAAAGTACTCCAATTTCTAACATAGCAAAAGATTTAAATATACATTTCTATAAAGTTCAAATAATTATTAATAAACTAATTTCCGAAAATAAGATAAAATCAGTTTCTATGGGAAAAGCAATATATCTGGAGGGAGTAGATGAATAAAAAAAGTAATTTAGATTTTTCTGGAAGGATAAGAAATTTTGGTTATGAACCAATTCAGCAAGATGAAGAATTATACCCTCCTCTAACAGAGTATACTCAAGTATACTCTCCCTTACAGAGAGATAATATCGAATCACAATCACAAGAAATCTCATTTGTGAAAGTATTTTTATTTCTAATTTTTATAACCTTTGTTATCTTTGGTTCTTTTGTTTTATATCTCCTTTATGATGGAAAATTACAAAGTAATTTTGAAGTAGATCAACCAATAACAATAAATCCTGATTTTAATCATACAACTACAAACAATTTTGAAAACTCTTATAATCCTACAAATAATTTTAATAATTCTTTTACCTTCAATTTAGATGAGGAATTTTTAAACAAAATTTGTAATATCACAGATTCCGCTTAATATGGAAAATTTATATAAAAGGTATCTAATTTGTAAGAAGTGTGGAAGAATGTATGGATCAGACTTAAAGGATAAACATGAAGATGGATTTTGTCCAATTCATTCGCCTTCATGGAGTACCAGAAATGTTAAATGTAAAAAGAGATTTGATAATGGAAGAAGACAAATTAAAAAAAATAGAAGAAGAAAAGATAAGACAAGACCCATATAATTATATATGCGATTATGTGGAATCTGTTTATCCAAAAACAGGTAGAAAAGTTTTTGAAGTATTGGCTCTAATGCCTCCCTCTTTAATAATCCCTGATTTTAAATTTATGGGGAAATTAATAAGGAGTAATATTCATGCACTCTTTTTAGCGAGTTCAGGTTCTGGAAAAACATCTCTTTCAGATCTTTTTGCTACCTTCACATACTCCCCTTTGAAATTAGAGTCAGTAACATCAGCAGGTTTAGAAAATTTAATAAATGAATTGCCTATGTTCTCTTTAATCGTCGGTGATTTTGCTAGAATGTCAGCAGATAGAACTCTTATAAAAGTAATTGAGGGTCTCTTGGGGGAGGAGAAAAGGTTAAAAAGAAAGACAACAAGAAAGGATATTGACATAGAAGCCGAAGGAATAGGACTACTCTGTGGTGTCTCCACGGACTTACATAAATATGTCCTCGGAGGTCTTATCTTTAGAGTAGTACCAATTCTACTTTATCACACCCACGACGAGCATTCGGAGATTGGAAAGCACATTATGAATAATATTGGATCAAATATCGACGAGGGAAATAAGGAAGAAGTTATAAGAGAATTTTATTCAGAACTTTCCTTGATACAATCAGGAGGACATCCGACGATAAAACCAATAAGAGAATATTTTTTTGAAAGGTTGTATAAGGAAAAATTATTTAAAGAGTGGAATGAATTAACAAAGCCAATTATAAAAGAAGGACACGGATTCAATTTTTTTAGGGAACTTCAGGAAGGGATAAGGATTTTAATTTCTCATGCTTTTTTAAACATCCATCATAGAAAATGTGTAGATGGAATTTTATACCCTAACGACGAAGATTTTAAGATAGCTATGAAAATTATGAAACAAACAATCATCTTTAAATACAGATTAATGAAAACTGAAAAGATGGCACAAGGGCTTTCCAATGCTAAAGAATTTGTGAGGGTTATGAACTCTGAAAGTGTTTCAGAAGAAACGAAAAACATTCTAAAGAATTTAATTTCTATAAAAAACGGAAGGGTTGTTAGGAAAGAAAAATAACTACTTAAAATCTTTTTAAGAAAGGATTTATAAACCATAGATTTCTATTTTTATTAGTGAATCATAAAATGGAGGAAAAAGGATGAAGAGTAAAACATATAAAAGGATTGGTACTAAATGTACTTTGAAGAATGTTCAGAATATCTGTAAGAGATATGGAAAATCTTCAAGAAAGTGTAAGAATGTTTTAAGAAAGTGCAATAGATAATGGCTGAAATACTAATTCCTAAAGCTGTTGAAAGAGAACAAGGATATTTGTATTATATAGATGGAGAAGGAAATATTTGTCGTGCTAAAATGGGGAGAAAGAAAAAAGAATAATGGGAAGAAAAATTGTAAGAGCAACATCAAGGAAGCGAGATGCACTTAAAGAAGCTAAATTAATTAATGCTTCACTTAAAAAGAGAAACATAAAAAGAGAGGCTTATGTTTGTCCGATTTCTAAATCTTTTGTTAGAAAAAGAACAAGAAAAGGTTATCCAATTAAAAGCAAGAATTATGGTATTTGCATGAGGAATAAATGAAATGGTAAAATTTAAATGTTGGAAAAAGAAAGGGGAAGGATTCTGGGAGAATAAAAAAGACAATAAAGCATTGTTGGTTCAAACATTTTCTAGTTCTGATGATGTGGTAATTCAAAAGTTTGATCATACAAAATCTGTATCCGAAGGTGGTATCAAACAGATAGGAAAGGATTCATTTAGAGATGTTAGTTCTGCAACTAAATTTGCTAAAGCATATATGCGAAAGCATGATAGGTGTTAAATGGTACTAAAAGATTGGAATAAAAAGGTCCATAGCTTTGGATTACAATGGACTAAAAATAATAAAGAATTATGGCTAATAAAAGATTATCCTAAAGGATATAGGGTAAGGGAAACCCAATTATCATAGATTAAAATGAAACAACTAACTAAAAAAAGAATAATAAATACTACCAAAGTATTAGCAGGAATAGGTGCTATCAATTGGGGAGTCGTAGCTTTGTTCAATGTGAACTTAGTGTCTATGATCTTCGGAATGTCTAACATAACATCTCTTGTTTACATCTTTGTGGGTGTTTCAGGTGCTGTTGTACTTGGGGAAGTTTTTAATATTTTTAAATAACTAAAAAGGAGGAAAAATAAAAATGGCAAAAAAAAGAAAAGCTAAGAAATGTAAGTTTGGTGTTGTCAAAGTTGGGAAGAGAAAAGGACAATGTCTTAAAAATAAAAGAACAAAGAAATAATATTTTGATAGGAAAATAAAAGGAAGGAGTAGTTGAAAAATCAAACCCCTATATTTGTGAATTCCATTTCTATTCCTTCCTTTTATCTAATATGATTTTTACTTTATAAACTTTTCTAAATTTGTACATTGTTACCTTAGCGGTTGGTAAAAATTGAAAGGAGGAAAGGTTTAAAAAGA
>CAZQHF010000017.1:0-11894 GCA_964593535.1 uncultured Candidatus Saccharibacteria bacterium | reverse complement strand
TATTTTTCATATATGCAAAAGAAAAATAATAAGGTACTTCCTCTTTTAATTGTTATTTTATTCCTTTCTGCTGCTTTAGTATTCCTAGTTATTAAATCAACAGGGGTAGATACTACTAATCCTAAACCATCAGATGAAGTAGAAACAATGTCTGGAGATTTTGATGCCGACCTATTTAAAGAATCTTTTAGTGCTTCTGATGGTAAAAATGTAGTTGTTTCTCCGTTTAGTGTAAAGATGGCACTTTCTATGGCAGCACAAGGAGCTAATGGAAAAACTTTGGAAGAAATGAATAAGGTTATTGGATTAGATGAGACATCTAATGAGTATTTTAGAAGATTAATAGAGGATGCAGCAAAAGATGGGGATATTACATTGAATATTGCAAACTCTATATGGTTAAAGCAGGGCTTGGAATTTAATCCAGCATATATGGATATTTTAGATAGCTATTATATGGCTCAAGCTTCTACATTGGATTTTGCTGATCCATCTTCAAAAGATACAATAAACAGGTGGGTTAGTGAAAAAACTAATGGCAAGATTGAAGAAATTATTGACAGTATTGATTCTTCAGATATTGTATTTTTAATCAATGCAATATACTTTAATGCTAATTGGAGTGTTCCATTTGAAGAAGGATTTACAAGTAAAAAGGATTTTACACTTTTAGATGGTTCAAAAGTACAGGCTGATTTAATGAGTAAAACAGCACATCTTTTATATCAGGAAAACAACCAGTTCCAAGCTGCAGAGCTTCCATACGGTGAAAAAGAGAGATATGTAATGAGGGTGTATTTACCTAAAAAAGATGTAAAGTTTGATAAGTTTGTTAATAGTCTTGATAAAGAAAGTTTACAGAAGTGGAGTGAGGATTTCAGCTCGAGGAAAGGTGTTCTAGAGCTTCCTAAATTTAAGACTGAGTACTCAAGTAGTTTAAAGGATATGCTGATTAGTATTGGAATAAAAGAGGCCTTTAATTCTGGTACTGCGGACTTCTCTAAGATGATTATTGTTGAAGGGCAGAATGTGTATATTAGTGAGGTAATGCACAAAACATATATAGATGTAAATGAGAAGGGTACGGAAGCTGCGGCTGTTACATCTGTTGAAATGACGCAATTGAGTGCTCCTGAACCTGAAGAAGAGATGTTTGAAATGGTAGTTGACAGGCCTTTTGTATTTACAATTTATGATAAAGAGAGTGGAGATATACTTTTCATTGGTGCTATAATTAATCCATTACAATAGCAGGTTTAATATATTTAAACAGTTGTATTAATGTTTCACTCCTATGTAAAACATTGTATATATTGTATATTTTAGAATATAATCAGCTATTATGAAAAAAGAATATAACCCAAAAGAATTTGAAAAGAAGTGGCAGGATAAATGGTTTGAAAGTGGAATATACGAAGCTAAAGACTTTGATAATAAACCTAAATACTATCTTTTAGTAGAGTTTCCATATCCTTCTGGTCCGGGAATGCATATAGGGCATGCAAGAAACTATTCAATGATGGATGCTGTTGCAAGACTTAAAAGAATGAAAGGCTTGAATGTAATGTATCCAATAGGGTGGGATGCATTTGGTCTACCTACGGAAAACTATGCTATTAAAGTAAAAAGACCTCCGCAAGAAATTACAGATGAGAACATTTCAAACTTTAAAAGACAGCTTAAAATGCTTGGTATATCATTTGACTGGAGTAGAGAGATTAACACTTCAGATCCGTCATATTATAAATGGACACAGTGGATATTCTTAAAGCTTTTTGAAAAGGGACTTGCATATAAAGAGGAGATGCCTATTAATTGGTGTCCAAAATGCAAGGTCGGCTGTGCGAATGAGGAGGTTGTTAATTCTGTTCATGAGAGATGCGGGACAGTTGTTGAAAAAAGAAACTTAAATCAATGGGTGTTGAAAATTACAGAGTATGCAGACAGACTTGATAAGGATCTTGATTTAGTTGATTATCCAGAGTCTGTCAAGGCACTCCAGAGGAATTGGATAGGGAGAAAGAGCTGGTATGATATTAAATACAAGGTAGAGAAAAGTGATCTTGTATTGACTGTATCTACAACAAGACCAGATACTCAATTTGGTTCTACATTTGTTGTTGTTGCCCCTGATAGTGGAGCATTAAAGCAGCTTATGCCTGTTATTCCAAAAGAAAAGATTAACGAAGTTAAAGAATACATTAATAAAAGCATGAATAAAAGTGATGAGGAGAGAGAAAACAAGGATTCTGAGAAAAGTGGTGTATTTACAGGGCTTTACTGTATAAATAGCATTACTAGTAAAAGACTGCCAATATGGGTTACAGACTTCGTATTATCAACAGTTGGAAGCGGAGCAGTAGTTGGTGTTCCTGCTCATGATGAAAGGGATTTCCAGTTTGCTCAAAAATATGGTCTTCCTGTAATTAGAGTTATTGAAGGAGAGAATGGAGACAGATTATTAATTGATGCTTTAGATAAGGTGTATGCTGGTGAAGGAATGGTTTTTAACTCGGGATTTTTAGATGGTCTTAGCAGTCAGGTGGCTCGAGTGAAAATGGGTGAGTTTATTAAAAAGAAAGGGATTGGTGATGTGGTTGTAAGGTATCATCTTCATGATTGGATATTTTCTAGACAGCATTACTGGGGAGAGCCTATTCCAATCATTCATTGTCCAAAATGTGGAATGGTTCCAGTGCCAGTAAGTGAGCTTCCTGTTGCTTTGCCTAAAGTTAAAAATTATGAACCTACAGGAACAGGAGAGTCTCCACTTGCAGCTATTTCTGAATGGGTTAATGTTAAATGCCCTAAATGCGGAGAAGATGCAAAAAGAGAGACAGATACAATGCCTAATTGGGCAGGTTCAAGCTGGTACTATTTAAGATACTGTGATTCTAAAAATGAAAAAGAGTTTACATCTAGACAACTAAGTGATTACTGGATGCAAGTAGATCATTATGAAGGAGGGCAGGAGCATATTACTTTACATCTTCTTTATTCAAGATTCTGGCATAAAGTGCTGTATGACCTTGGGCTTGTTAGAGATGTTGAACCTTACAAAGCGAGAAGTATTCATGGTGTAGTACTTGGAGAGGGCGGAGGTAAAATGTCTAAGTCATTGGGCAATGTTATTAATCCAGACACTCTTGTATCGGAGTATGGCATAGATATTACCAGAGCCTATCTTATGTTCATGGGTCCATATGATGGAAATGTTCAGTGGAGTACAAGAACAATTCAAGGTGTTAGAAGGTTTGTTTCTAAGTATTATGTATTTTTAAATAGAGCATATGAGAACAGGGTTGAGAAGAGTAATAAAAGTGTAAAAGTAGCTATTGAGAGATTGGTAGATAAAATTGAGAATGATATTCTAGATTTTAAGTTCAATACTGCAGTTGCTGCACTCATGGAATTTTATAACTCATACTCTAAAGAGAAATTCGATAACAAAGACCTAGAGAAATTAGTAATTGTTTCTGCACCAATACTTCCTCATATTTCTGAAGAAATATGGTGTAATACTATGGGTAAAAAATATTCAGTTCATACTCAGAAATGGCCGGAAATCGATAAGGAACTTTTAGAAGATGAAAAAATAGAGATTCCTGTACAAATAAATGGGAAGGTAAGGGGAAAGATACTCATATCTAAAGAGAGTACACAGGGTCAGATACAGCAAATTATCTTCTCATCCAGTACTCTAGGCCCTCTTTTATCGGCTAAACAAATTAAAAAATTTGTTTATGTTCCTCAAAGGATAGTAAGTATAGTTTTGTAAGGGGTAAATATAGTCAAAAGCTGTTTGACAGGTGTACACATTTCTACTATTATTATACTACAGATTTAAAGTACTTAAAAACACTGTTAATACAAGACAAAAGTACGATCTGCGGAGTATGAAAAAAACAAACTGTCCAAACTTAGCAAAAAATTTAATCATTTTGCTGATTTTATCCTTAGTTTTTGTGGTTCTTTTCTCAAGTTCAATATATGCTCTTTCGTCTGATAATATTAACTTACAGGGTAAGATTGTAAGAAATGATACAGGCCATGAGGGTATGAATGTTATCCCTGGTTCTCCAGCATGTGTTGTTAATGGCCAAAGTAATGATACTTGTGATTTTAGGGTTTCGTATTATACTGCACTAACTGGAGGTACTCTTCTTTTGACAGAGGATTTTACTAATGTTGAGATTGGTCAGTTTGATGGTGTTTTTGAACTTTCACTTGGAAGTGGAACTGTTACAACAACAGTACAGTGTAGAGATGGTACATGCAACTCTCCTTCTGAGGTTATTTCTGAGTATGGAGATTTGTATATTGAACTACAATTTGCTCCTGATGGAACTAATCTTACGGAAACTTTTACAAGGATGTCTCTTGAGGCTAGTCCATATTCAATATTTTCAAAATTTGCGGAGGGTGCACATGATGCTTTTAAATTAAGTACTTCTGTTAGTAATGAGTCTTTAGAGAATCCTTCTGCGGGTATGATTTATTTTGATACTGGTTCTTCTCAGCTGAATGTTTATAATGGAGCAGAGTGGCAGGCATTGAGTGCTGGTACTTCTTCTTCTCTTTGGACTGATGCTGATACATATTCATATTTAACTTCTACTACAGATGATCTTGTATTAGGGGGTAGTTCATTTAGTACTGGCAGGTTTGTTTTTGATATGGATGCTGGTAGTGGTAGTTATTTTGATGTTTTTAATAATGATCATTCAAATAAATTGTTTACTATTTTAAGTAGTGGAAATGTTGGTATAGGGACAGCTACACCTGGGGCTAAGTTAGAGGTGGGGGGAACGGCTTCTACAATAACTAACTCTACAGGTAATTTAACTATATCTACAGGAGGAGGTAATGGGAATGTATTACTTATGCCTAATGGTACAGGGAATGTTGGCATCGGGACAACATCTCCAACTCATAAATTAGAATTAGCTTCTAATACCACTGCTTCTGGTGGTATTGGATTTGGAACAGATGTAGAGTTATATCGTTCTAATACTAATACTCTTACCTTAGCATCTGGAGATAGTTTTAATTTAGTATCTGGTGATTTACAGATAGGAAGTACGACCATATTAACTTCAGGAAGATTAGTTCAAACAGCCAATGGTTCAGTATCTTCTCCCGCTTTCAGTTTTTCTTCTGATACAAATACAGGAATGTATGGAACAGGATCAGATGCTTTAAGTCTTGTAACCGGAGGAGCAGATAGACTAACAATAAATTCATTAGGATATGTAGGAATAGGAACAACTAGTCCCACTCAGAAGTTAGATGTATTAGGAGGTATAAGACTTGGAACAACAAGTAATGTAAATAATGTGTTAGATACACAAGCACAGAGTGGAGCACCGTCAGGTAATATATATTGGGGTAATGTTCCTCTTTTAACATCAGCTAATTTAGGTAGTTTTGGAGTAGCATCAATAAGTAATTCAGATGGTACATTAACAATATCTCCAACAGTAGGTAATGTAATAGCATCATTGAATTTAAGTAATGCAAATACATGGACAGGGATGCAGACATTTAGAGGATTAACAGTAGATAGTGCAACAGTTACAGATGATAGGATATTAACATTAATAACAACAGGAGGTAGTGCAAGATATGATGGTACACTAACTAATGCAGATTTAACAGCAGCTAGAACATGGACACTACCTAATAATTCAGGGACTATCGCTTTAACATCTGATATACCAGCAGGACATAATCCTGTGACATTAAGTGGTGAGAATTACCTCTCATTAAATGTACAGCAGATAATAGCTAATAAAATTAATCTTACTTCTAATGTTACAGGTACACTGCCAATAGGAAGTGGAGGTACTAATTCAACAACATATACAAATAATCAATTTCTTTGGTATAACGGAACAAGCATAGTAGCAAGTGGGTATAACCAAAGTAGTTTTGCAAGTAGTAGTCATAGCCATAACTGGAGTCAGATAACAAATGGTAGTGGCATATACATGGATTATAGACCAAATAATACTGCATGTGGATCAAATCAAGTTCTTAAGTATGATACAGTCAATTCAAGATGGATATGTGCAGATGATAATGCAGGAACAGGAGATAACTGGGGATCTCAGGTAGTAATAACAAATAGTACATTAACAGGTAATGGTACTTCAGGTAGTCCTTTGGGAATTGCATTAAGTAATGCAAACACGTGGACAGGGGTACAAACATTTAGTGGAAATACATATTTTCCAGGGAGTGGAATATGGAATAGTAGTGGAAGTGTAGGAATAGGGACAACATCGCCAGCAGTACAGCTTCATACAACAGGTGGAGTAAGATTTGCAGGATTAGCATCAGCTAGTGAAATAACAGCAGTAATGATTAATAGCTCAGGGGATTTATCAAAAAGGGATTTAGGTTCTTTGGCTTTTAGTAGTAGTTTATCCTTTTTAAATTTGTCTGATACTCCAACAAGCTATACAGGAATGGAAGGATATTTGGTAGCAGTAAATAGTTCTGCAAATGGATTAGAATTTATTCAAACAGGAGGGTTTTTAGATGATAACTATGTAGATTCAATAAGTTTTAATACAGGAGATGGAGTATTAACCTTGGAAAGAACAGGATTTCTATCAGATTTAACTACTGATTTAGATGGAAGATATCTACAATCTCTTAGATGGAATGAGATACAAGTTCCTAATGGTAATTTAATATTAAACCATGGGGGATATACAACATCGTTTACATTTAATTCCGTAACGACTAATACAGCATTTAGTATGTCATCATCATCACTAACATCAGGGTATGTATTAGGTTTATCTACTTCATCAACTGCGTTAATAGATGGGGGGGTGTTAAATATATCTGCAAATGGAGTACCAGCATCTTCATGGACTGGAGATTTGGCAAAGATAGAATATGACAATATAAATGCAAATGTAGATGGTAATGCGCTAAAGGTTGGGCTATTGGGAGCATCGGCTGAAGGGAGTGGGACAGCGGTAAATATAACAACATCGCAGATAGGTACAGGAGCATTGGCATTAAGAGTAAATGATGATAGTACATACACAGATCCTTCTCCATTTGTTGTTGATGCAAATGGAAATGTAGGTGTAGGGGTAGTATCTCCTTTAAACAAATTTGTTGTTAATTCTGAAGGGTATTCTACAATAGAATTGCAGTATAGCGGGACACCTGTAGTAGATATATTTAGTAATGTCTCTTCTAATATCTTTATTGGTTTAGATTCAGGATCTGTAATAACTTCTGGATATGGGAATGTAGCATTAGGGGATAACGCACTTTCTGCTACTACTATTGGAACAAGTAATACAGCAGTAGGATCTTATGCTTTAGATTCTAATGTTGCAAAACAGGGAAGTACTGCAATAGGGTATCAGGCTATGATGTATGCAGACAGTAGTGCTACACAGGTGCTTTCATATAATACAGCAGTTGGTTATCAAGCTTTAGTAGGTAGTCCTACTTCTTCGGCTAACACAGGGATGTATAATACGGCAATTGGTCATCAATCAATGACTGTTAATACAAGTGGGTCATATAACTCCACATTAGGTGTTAATACATTACTTAATAATACTATTGGGCAATATAATGTGGCTATTGGGTATGGGGCACTGTTTACTAATGTAGCTAAAGATGCTTCTGTTGCAATAGGGTATGAGGCTATGAGATATGCTGATAATACGGTAACAAGTAGTACAAGTGGAAATATTGCAATAGGGTATCAGGCTTTAAGAGGGAGTACTACTGCATCAAGTAATATAGGTACTGACAATGTTGCCATAGGATATCAGGTACTTTATGGGAACACAACAGGTAGTGGAAGTGTGCTAATAGGTGCATATGCTGGGACTGGAAACACAACAGGGGAATACAATGTAGGAATAGGGATAAAGGCTCTTCAAACTAATGTGGCAAAAAGTAAAAATATTGCTATTGGGTATGATGCTATGTCTTATGCTAATAATTCTGCTTCTGTAGCGGATACTTACAATACAGCATTAGGAGCGTCTGCTTTAAGGGGTAGTTCTATACCAGAAAATAACACAGGTGTATACAATACTTCAATAGGTGGAAACTCAGGACTTTCTATGACTTCTGGTTCGAATAATGCACTGTTAGGGTATTATGCTGGATATAGTCTTACAACTGGATCTAATAATAGTTTGTTTGGGTATTATGCAGGGAGTAATTTAACAACAGGTAGCAAGAATATAATTATAGGTGCTAATATAAATGCTGATTCAGCTACAGGTTCTTACCAGTTAAATATAGGAGATTCAATTAAGGGGGATCTAAGTACAGGAGATATAAATATAGTTGGGAATTTAGGTATTAATGGTGTTCCATATACTTGGCCTTCTGTTAATGGGTCTGGGTTGTTAACAAATAATGGCATTGGAGGATTGTCATGGACCACTTCTGGAGGGTTGGGTCTTGTTTCTGGTACTGGTTCTGCAGGGCAGATTTCATATTGGAGTAGTACAACTTCTATAACGGGTAGTAATAGCTTCTGGTGGGATTCTGTAAATAATAGGTTGGGTATTGGTACTAATAATCCTCAGGCTTCAATTGATATAGCGGGGGCTACATCTTCTATAACTAATGCTAGTGGTAATATTAGTATTTCTCCTGCTTCAAAGATTTTATCTATAAGTGGGCGTGTATATCAAACAGGCTTAGGTTATAGTACATATTTTGGAGAGAATGCAGGAAGAGTAGATGATTTAAGTAATAATTATAATACAGGTATTGGATATAATTCTCTTTATTCAAATACAACAGGTTATTCTAACACAGCAGTAGGATATAGATCTCTTTATTCAAATACAACAGGTGCTCAGAACACAGCATTAGGAGATTATTCTCTTTATTCAAATACAACAGGTTATTCTAACACAGCAGTAGGATATAGATCTCTTTATTCAAATACAACAGGTACTCAGAACACAGCATTAGGATATTATTCTCTTTATTCAAATACAACAGGTACTAATAACATAGCATTAGGATATTATTCTCTTTATTCAAATACAACAGGTATTTATAACACAGCTTTAGGATCTTATTCTCTTCGTTTAAATTCATCAGGTGCTAATAACATAGCATTAGGAGGTTATTCTCTTTACTCGAATACAACAGGTACTCAGAACACAGCATTAGGATATTATTCTCTTTATTCAAATACAACAGGTAATTATAACACAGCATTGGGATCTCAGGCAGGTAGGTATCAAGCTGATGGTAGTACAGCTCTTACAGATCCCGAATATAGTATATATATTGGATATAATGCTAGAGGGAAGGATAATAATGATAATAATTCTATTGTAATAGGATATAATGCAATAGGATTAGGAGCTAATACAGTAGTATTAGGTAATGACAGTATAGTAACAACAGCATTAAAAGGAAATGTAGGAATAGGCATTACAAGTCCTACATACCGTCTTCAATTACCTAATACTGCTGATAATGGTGGTAAAGGACAAGCTAATGCATGGGTAACATATTCTGATATATCTTTAAAAGAAAATATACAGAATATAACGGGAGGATTAGACAAAATAATGGCATTAAGAGGAGTTACCTTTGATTGGAAAGGACAAGGAGTAGCATCATCAGGATTCATTGCTCAAGAAGTAGAATCAATAATACCTGATTTAGTATCTACAGATAGTAATGGTATTAAATCTTTAGATTATGGAAGATTTACACCATACTTAGTAGAAGCAATTAAAGAACAACAATTACAAATACAAACAGCATACAACAGAATTGAACAATTAGAAAATATAAATGAAAATAAAATAATAAGTATTACAACTCCGGGCTGGTATAGAATATCTAAACTAGATATAAATGATGATCATAGTAATATAAAAATAAATAATACAAGTGTAGGATCATCACAAAATATAGTATTAGGCATAGATAGTACATTAAATAATCAAAATGTTAATATAGTATCTAATCTTACAACAGGAGAATACGATATTACGAAGGCAAGAATAAATAATGAAAATGGTATTAAATACTTAGAGGTATATATACCAGAAGTAAATGGGAATAAAATAAATGTAAAAATAACTGAAAGCAGTAATTGGATAGCTACTGATATTGTACAGATAACAGAAGAAGTTAATAATGCACAAGAGTATGCATTAAGTGGAATATTATTTGGTATAAGTGATAAATTGGAGGTAGAGGAAGATAATGTAAAGATAGCTGGGGACTTGTTATCACTCTCAGTTAATTCAAGTATAGGAAATAGTGCTAACAGATGGAATGATATATATGCAAAAGGGACAATAAGACTGGGAAGCGGTGCTGATGGAGAGGGAGCAATAAGATTTAATGTACAGACAAAAACTTTAGAGTTTAGCAATAACGGAGTAGAGTGGCTTTCAGTAGGGGATTTATCATCTCAGATGACTATATCACCTGAGTATGCAGGTGCAATACTATTTGCAGATGGAAGTGATAATTCTGGAATAATGACATCTGATGCAATAGAAGAAAGTGGTTCATTTAAGAACTATTATGAATGGGTATCTAATAAAGATACACCTCAGGATTACGATATTCTTGTAAGAATTACTTTACCTGCGGACTTCCTTAGCTGGAAGGAAGATGCAATATATCTTGATATTATGACAGAGAACTCTGTAAGTACTGATAACAATAGTGTAGGACTCTCCCTTATTGGCAACAGCGGTACTGATGCACAGATAACTGGAGGTATTAGTAAGATAGCTGGTGCGTGGGAAAGAATGAGTATTAAAGGAGCAGACATTACTCAATGCAATAGCGGAGGGGGGACATGTACATTGCGTATATCTTTAACTTCAAGTATGGAGTACTTTACAAGGGTTGGAGATATAACTCTAAATTACAATAGATCTCTGTAATATGAAAAAAGGGAATGACCAAACAAACAGGAGTGTCGCTATGCATATACTGCATATCTTTGGGTTGATAGTATGTGCATTTTGTATATATATTCTTGTTATTTCTTTCTCTCAAAAAGAGAATGATAATATAGTAAGAGCAGATAGTAATACATATTTTAGAAATGAAAATCCAAATTTTAATGTAGATTTTGTAAATGGGCAGTATATTAAGTTTGAAACAGTTTCTTCATATATAAACCCTATAGAGCAGAAGAAGCCTACAGTATGGGAGAAAATAAAGGGTAAGTTGAATATTGATCAAACAAGGAAAGGAGTACAGATAGCTCTTGTTGAAGTATCATATGACTCTTTATTAGAAAAAATTAGTGGAGATAATGTTTTGGACAAGGAATTGAATAAAAGTATTAAGCTTACAAAGATAGGCAGAGAATTTGATAGTGAGAGTGAACTGTCAAAAGATACTGTCATATCTAAAAATATATATGATGGAGTTGATATCCAGTATCAAATAATAAAGGGTAAGGGTCTTAAAGAAGAGATTGTTTTAAATGAGATACCCCAATATACAACTGAGTGCAGCAAGGAAAAGTGTGTACTGCCTGTTAATAGATTTGTTTTTGAGATTAAGCTTGATGAGGGTTTGGCTATTAAAAAGAGTATTAGTGCAACTGATAAATATCCCAATGGAGTTGTATATATTGTTGATGAAAAGGGAAATTACTATGCTCATTTTCTTCCTGAATATGCTGCTGATGCTGTCGGTGTTAAAACAAGCAATGTTAAATCTAGTATAGTAAAAAGCGGAGATAAATATATATATGAGATAGTTTTAGATTCTAAGTGGTTGCTTGATAAAAGCAGGGTGTTTCCGATAAAGATAGATCCAAGTATTGTTCATGATACACAGTTTGTGTTTGAGCAGGGGCAGTTTGATAGAGTTAAACTTAATGAGGTTATGAATAT
>CAZQHF010000016.1:0-12031 GCA_964593535.1 uncultured Candidatus Saccharibacteria bacterium | reverse complement strand
GTGTGCTCCTGTTTTAGAGGTTCAATATCAATTGCCACTTACCTGCACAGATCACTCTAATATAACCTCATGTCAAGCAGATTCAAATTGTAAATGGTGTGCTGATTGTAACACATATTTCATTTTTAATGGTCAAAGCCAATGCATAGATATAGATGATACTTGTTCTTATAATGGCTGTAATATCCAAACCTGTGGTGCACAGTGCGAACAAGATTTGGATTGTGCTGATAAGTGTATTGGCAATACTTTATACACCTCAGGAACCTGTGGACTAACCACATGTGATTGCAGTTACTCTTCAACATTTAACTGTGATAGCTTAGATGGTTACTATAACACAACAAATGTAACCAATCAAAGTTTCAGTGAATGCCAATGGAGACTAATAGTAGTCCAAGAACAAAGAGATTATTACTGTACATCTCAAGGATGTGATTATTCATTAACAGGAAATACTCAATATGAATATGGTCCACTTACAAACAAAGAAGATGGAACCCAATGCAATGATGGAAATCTTTGCACTGAAGGAGATGTATGCGCTTCTGGAGTTTGCGTAGGTACAGCAAAAGATTGTTCAGCAAATGACATAACAGGAATTGCAACCTGCAATAACAATCCAGATAACATACAATACACTTGGGATTATAGAGCTGAGTTTACCTCAACATGCAACCCACAAGATGGTGTTTGTAGCCAAGGCGACTCAACAATAAATCATGAATGTAGTATTGATGATTGTGATGCAGAGTGCGAACAAGATTCTGATTGCGGATTTCCTAAAATAGAAGATGATTATTGTCTTTATGATGGAGAATGCTCTGGCTGTTTATGCAAATCAGAAAGTGCGTATTGCCCAACTCCTGGAACAGTAAAAGAGGAAGTATGTTATTTTGGTGAAAGATCATGTACTCAAAATGGTTGTACAATAGAATCATTAGATATGGGTTGCAGGAATTATTGTAATTCAACAAATGGTCCTAAAGATACAACAGGACCTATAACCTCTAATCTGGTTGTCGTTCCAAACCCCTCATCTTGGATGATAGGTTATGTAAATATAACCGCCTTAGAAACAGAGGATTGCACAGATGTGATAGATGCTGAATATTTCTTCGACCCAAATGATTTAGTGGGTTGCAGTGATGTTTTACCTGGAAGTGGCCAACCACTTCTTGCGTTTGATGGAAGTTATGATTCTACACAAGAAGCAGTTTTCCAAAATTTTGCACCATTAGTGAAGTATTTTGGTGGAATATTCTATCCACTTAGCGATGGGGCTCACACATTGTGTGTCAGAGGAAAAAATCAGGATGGATTTTGGGGAGCATGCAAGTGTGTTCCTATAGACATTGATTTAAATCCACCTGAATCACATGAAACCTCATTAAACGGTATAATTAACGCTACAGAATTATTAGTCTGCGGAGAAAACCCAACACTAAGACATAAGGCTTGTGACACTGAATCCTTTATCCAGCTTGCAGAATACTTTGTAAGACCTACAAACGATTTTAGTGATGCTGTTAATTGGCAAGGAATATACATGGACCCAGTAGATGGTTCTTATAATGACAACTTTTGCGAAGAAACAATTGCAATAATAGATATATCAGACCTTCCAGAAGGAACAAATTACGTAAAAGCTCATGCAAAAGATACAGTAGAAAACTGGTTTAAGCTAACATCAGTTCCAGCACTATCTTTCATAAAGGATACAACTGCACCTGATACAACTAAAGAACTAATTCCTTATGAGCAAAGAATTGTTGAGTGTGATTTAGAAGAGTTTGGTGGCTTTGATATAACTAATGGATGTTATTATGTAACTCAAGGCACTCAAATAACCCTTAGCGCAATTGATCCAGACCCTCAAGGTACTAACGAATTTGCTGGAGATGTAAAGATAAAATACATTGTATGGTGGAAATTAGAAGAAGATGATAATTGGGTAAAAGATCAGGAGGGAGAAAGCAATATTGATACTCCAATTACAATTACTCTTAACAAAGATTCCTATCATATGATAGAATATTGGTCCGTTGATGCTTGCGGAAACGAAGAGGAACATCACTTTGAATTGGATATTGTTGATACAAAATCACCAATCTCAGAAAAGATTGTTGGTGATCCAAAGGTAGCTGGTGGACAACATGAAATAGACACTTTTTATGATGGAGTTGCACCAACTGATGGAGTATATTATGTAACACAGCAAACACCAATAACAATAACATGTACAGATCAAGAGCCTCATCCGGTAAATGATGTATCTATATATTATAGGTACTACTTATACGGAGAAGAAGTGCCAGAATTTACAAAAGAGGATTCTCAAGTATCATTTACCTATGACGAAGACTCTGCACACGTTCTTGAATGGTATTGTGTTGATGCACTTGGAAATGCAGAAAACAAGCGAGTTGAATACGATATCGTAGATACTTTGCATCCACTCTCTTCAAAAACAGTAGGCGAGCCTAAAGTTCCATGTACAGGTGTTGATTCCTATGAAACAATTACTATATTTGAAGATGATTTTGAAGATTACACCTACACATCTGGTTTGAATTTATACTCTGAAATGAACGGCAATGGTTGGATTGTTGATGATTATGCTCATCCTTATAATGACGATGATATTTTCTTATTGTCTGCTTTGTCAAATACTTTTGTAGGTGTACAAGACGATTCCTCAATTATTGCGACATTTGATACAACTGATCTATACGATATAGAACTATCATATGATCGTAAAACCAGTGGTCTTGAATCTTCAGACAGACTAAGAATCGGTTGGAGAGTTGGAGATTCCGGCGCTTGGACGTCATTAGAAAATGTATCAGTAGTTTCCAGTTGGGAAAATAAGGTTTGGACACTAACTGGTGCAGAGAATAAACCTCTAATACAGGTTAGATTCTTCTTGGACAATGGAAATAACGATGTAGGACATATTGATAATGTCTTAGTCACCGCAAAAAGAGCTATTCAAAGCGAATGCGACTATTACGTAACACAAAACACACCATTCACACTAACTTGCATAGATCAAGACCCACATCCTGTAAACGATGTAACAATCCACTATAGGCACAAAAGAATAGACCAAACTGATGAATGGAAAGAGTTTAGTGTAAATAGTCCAACTGTCACATTCTCTTATCCAGAGGATAGTGAACACATTTTAGAATGGTATTGTGTTGATGCTTTAGGAAACGCAGAACCTGTGCAAACAGAATACGATATTGTTGATACACAAGCTCCTGAAACTACAAAAACTGTGCTTGGACCACAAATGCCAGGAGAAGGTTTTATACACAAATACATTACCAAAGATAGTACAATTGTATTGAGCTGTTCAGACCTCGACCCTCATCCTGTTGGTGGTGAAATACTCTACTGGAGTTTATATTGGAACGAAGAATGCATAGATCCTGATTATGACTGGGGAGAAAGTATAATGGAAGGTAGCGAAACTGATGGTTATGTAGAGATTACTGGATTATCTGATTCCTGCCATAAACTAGTTTATTGGTGTGTAGATGCTTTGGGTAACTCTGAAACAAAACAGGTTGAAATAGATGCAGTTGATAACCTTGCACCAATATCATCCAAGATTTTAGGTGAGCCTAAAGTAGAAGGAACTCAACATGAAATAGATACTTTCTATGATGGAATAAGTCCAACTGATGGAGTATACTATGTAACACAAGAAACACCTATTACTTTGAATTGTGCAGACCCAATGCCTCATCCTGTAAATGGAGTAGAAATCTATTACAGAACGTACTTATTTGGTGATTCAAAGCCTGATTTCTCCAAAGAAGAATCAAACACTTATACCTTTAATTACGAAGAAGATTCTGCCCATGTGTTAGAATGGTATTGTGTAGATGTGCTTGGAAACGAAGAAGATTTGCATATAGAATATGATATCGTAGATACACTTAAACCAATAACCACTAAAACAATAACGGGACCACAAGTTGATGGAATAGGAGATATCAATAAATATATTACATCTGAAAGTGTAATCACACTTGAATGCGAAGATCAAAACCCTCATCCTGTTGGTGGAGAGACACTCCATTGGAGTTTATACTGGAAGTATGAATGTATGGGAACACCAACAAGAGGAGCAAATGATTGGGAACTTATTGCAAGTGGAAGCGAAAGTGATGGATTTAAAGACATCACTGATTTAGATGATTCCTGTCATAAACTGACATATTGGTGTGAAGATGCTTTAGGAAATGCAGAAGAAGTTGAAGAAGGAATTTATGTTGTAGATAATCTTGCACCTATAGCCTCAAAAGAGCTTTCAGGAAACTATATTGCAACTAGTGAGACTTATCCTGCAAGTGATCAATATCACATTGATGACCAAGCATACTTTGTTAACCAAGATACTTTGATAACACTATCCTGCCAAGATTCTTCACCTCATCCTGTTGGTGGTGAAAAGATATTCTACAAGATTTACAACGATGGATATTTAATCTCAGATTGGCAAGAATATACCCAGCCTTTCACATATCAAGAAGATACATGGCATGAGCTATTCTATTATTGTATTGATGCTTTAGGTAACAAAGGAGATACCCATAGAGAACTAGATATTGTAGATACACTTCACCCAATCTCCTCAAAAACTGTAGGGGACCCTAAAGTAGCTTGTGAGGTTCAAACTGAGACAATAACAGAGATATTATTTGAAGATAATTTCTCACAAACACATCCGCTTGATACTGGCTGGATTGGTGACTATCTAGAATACCCAGATTCACAATCTATTTACAATGACATTGGAACAACATCTGGTGCTTTAGCATACGATGGTTATTCAGCCTTTATAGAAGATGATGCTGCACTTATAAGAACCATAAGTACAAAAGACTATGAAAACATAAAGCTAAGTTATTGCAGGAGAACATATGATACTACAACATCCGATAGATTCAGAGTAGGATGGATGATTGGTGAATACACAGATACTCCGGGTGAATGGAACGACAATTCAACTAATTGGGACGCATGGAATGAACTTGAATCAATTAGAGAACTATGGGATTGTGTATCTTTTACATTACCAAGCTCAGCAGAAAATCAAGAAGCAATATCCATTGCATTCTTCCTTGATAATGGAGAAGGAGACTACGCGTTACTCGATAATGTGTTATTGACGGGAGACTATCTAATTCCTGGATGTGATTATTACGTAACACAAAACACACCATTCACACTAACTTGCATAGACCAAGACCCACACCCTGTAAACGATGTAACAATCCACTATAGGCACAAAAGAATAGACCAAGCCGATGAATGGAAAGAGTTTAGTGTGAATAGTCCAACAGTTACATTCTCTTATCCAGAGGATAGTGAACACATTTTAGAATGGTATTGTGTTGATGCTTTAGGAAACACAGAACCCTTGCAAACAGAATACGATATAGTGGATACACTTGCACCAATTTCATTCAAAGAAATAGAAGGACCAACATATCATGCATCATCAGAAGATATTGTTAAATTCAATCTAAATTCTGAAGAAGCAAATGTATTTTGGCTTCAAGACCACGTATCAGAAATAACAATTTACTCAGATGACCCTTATCCACATCCAGTTGGACTTGACTATGTCCATATAGAACTGTGGTGGGATTCAGATGGTGATGATGTGATTGACACAATGCTTTGGGAAGTTGATGTAAATCCTGATAGCATGCCATACACATTTACAATAGATGAAGATTGCTTGCATCTGATTAAATGGTATGGAGTTGATTTATTAGGGAATACCGAAATTACACGCGAGCAGTATCACAGAGTAGACTCAACACCACCAGAAACGATAAAAACAATTGATGGCCCAACATATCAGGCAAGCGATTCAGACATTGAAACATACAATTTAGAAGATCATGAAATTGATAACTTTTATGTTACATCTGAAACGCAAATAACATTAACTCCAATAGATAAAGATGAGCCTTGTGCAGTTGGAGTTGATTATTATTACTACGAGATTTGGTGGGATAGTGATTGCGATGGCGTGATAGATTATGCCCTTGATAGAGATCAAATCTTTGGTGACACCCCAATAACATTCAACTTTGAAGAAGAATGTCTTCATGAGATAAGATGGGGTTCAGTAGATTTATTAGGTAACATCGAAACACAAAAAACCCAAAGACATAAGGTAGATAACACGCCTCCTCATATACTAATACTAAAGCCTGTAAATGGCTGGTATTCAGACGGAGAATCAATCCCAGCAGTAGTTGTTGCAAAAGACCTTGTTAACCCACATGGAACCTGCCAAGATCCACTTGCGCAACATGGATGTGCATCAGGAATAGAAGATGGAAAATTATGCAAGGCTTATCTTGTTGATATATTACCTGAATTCAAAATAGTAGAATTAGAAAGCCATCTATACTATAATGCGCATGCAATGGAATGCCAAGGTTATGCAAAACTTGTTGATACTGCAGAACAAATAGAAGACGGAATTGCTTTCTTTGCTGTCTCTGTTGAGGATAATTTAGGAAACGAAGGTAATAGCATCAAAGAAATACTTCATGCAATCTCAATGAATTGTGGAGAGTCTCCACTACCTGGTTGCGTAGGAGATGTTATACAAGATATAATAACTATTTGGAACCTTCCAAAGATTGGAATAGATAACCAAGGTCCTGTAGTAACAATAGAAGAGCCTATTGAAGAAGCAGAGCTTTGTGGTTTAAAATCTTATAACCTCAAAGCAACAGTTAGCGATGGAGAAGAAGGAGATGTCACATCAACAATAACATCAGGCACTCCTTGTTATGTTGAAGTTGATGGCATAGCACTAGGAACAATTCCTTTTGATGCAAATACTGGTATTTGTGAAGGGGATGTTACCATCCCTAAGAACCTAGACTCCGAAAAAGAGACCCACACTTTGTCAGTAAAGATAACAGATAACTCTGGAAATCTTGGTGTAGGTAGTGTTGAACTAGTAATAGACACCACAGATCCAACTGTGAAAATAACCTCACCTCTTGAAGGCAGTGATGTATTTGGGATAGTTGAGATAACATGGGAATCAGATGAACATACAACTGACATGTTATCAATTGATGGAGCATTACCATTTGAAGCAACAAGCCCATACTTATGGGATACCACCATTGCTGAAGAAGGTGCACATTTAATTAAGGTTTCATCAACCGATCGTTGCGGATTTATTGCCGATAACACAATCATTTTGCAAGTAGACAATACTCCAACTTGTATATCTTTTGTAAGACCAACGCATAACAATTATTACAATGATGACCAAATTGTAGAAGTGATTGGTACGGATAAAACCTCAAAAGTGTTATTTGATTCAACCTGTTCAGAGATGCCTGATGACTTTGATGGCTCTGATGGATTTGAATCAATGCTATATCTCACAGATGTTGAAGATGGCTTATGCACAATAACTGCAACAGCATACGATGAATTAGACCTTGAGATTTGCTCTAAAGAGTTAACACTTTATGTTGATACTATCGGTCCTGAAATGGAATACGCAGAGATAGTGGATGAAGACTTTGATGGATATGATAACGATGGTATATTATCCCTTGTTTTCCAAGGCAGTGACTTTGGTATAGGTTTAGACCATTATGTTGTGAGGGTATACAATGGTGATCTTGAGGAATCAAGTGTAGTTCATTCAAAGTTTGCAACGTTCTCAGGGATTCCTGATGGAGAATGGTGTGCAATGGTATACGGGGTAGATAAACTAGGTAATAGTGGTGAAGAGATTGATGCAGGATGCATAATCGTTGACACTAAAAAACCTTCAAAGGTAGAAGTTTACTCTGAAGAAGTGGAAGCTTACCCATTTGACACTGATGGCGAATTTGATGTACTATGGACTGATTCCTATGATGAATCTGGTATCAAGAGTTATGACATCATGATCAATGGTGATATAATAAATGATATTAGCTATCCATATAATCAATACATAAGTGTTGATGGCACCTATACCTACAAAGTAAGAGCAATAGACAACGCAGGAAATCTTGGTGAATGGTCAGATTCATATACAGTGATAGTAGATACCACAGCTCCCGAAGTGATGATAATAAATCCAATCTCAACAGGAGTTTATGGAGAAAAAACCACTTTATCAGTTCTTACAAACGAAGACACCATATGTGAGTTTAGCTTTGATGAATTTGAATCAAGTGACTATATGCAAGGAGAATCAACTATTCATTCAGCAAGTCTAACTGAACTAACTGAAGGTGTCAATGAAGTATTTGTAAGATGTATGGATAAGGCAGGTCACACAACCTTTGAAAGCGTTAGCTTTGTAGTAACAAATCAAAGACCACAGACGTTTGCAACAGTAATAGACCCATACTTTACTGTAGAAAATCCATTGATAACCGCTCAAACAATGAGTCTAACAAATCCTATTGACGAAGCTAAATACTGCATAAGAAGACCACATCAAAAAAGACCATCTATAGAGGAAACAAATAACTGCTTTGAGTTTAATTCACAAGATGGAGAATTTGATGAACATCAAGAAACCCTTGAATCAACAATTGATATCAGTGAACTTAGCGAAGGAATATGGGTAGTTTATACAAACTCAAAAGATGCAACAGGTTGGGGCGAGTATGATGCTGAGATGTTCACAATAGATAGAATTCCTCCAATCATCGATATGATAACCCCAAGTAATGGAGATATCATAAAAGGATATTGTGAATATATCGATGAATACGAAGAGGATTACTACGAAATCTGTGGTGCAAGCATTGAATACAGCGTAAAAACAAACGAGCCCTCCCAGTGCAGTTACTCAATTGATGAATCAGAATTCTCAATATTTGAGTACGGCGAGTGGACAATAAACCAATATAGTGAAATGCAATATCTTGCAGATGGAATGCACACCCTTGAAGTGTGTTGTATAGATTACACAAATGGAGAAAATGGTGAATCCTGTAAGACTGTAGAGTTCCAAATAGACTCAAAAGCACCAACCGCATACATTCATGAGTTACCCGAAGTCTCAACTCAGACATTTATGGTCTCTTGGGATGGCCAAGATGATTGTGGGGGAAGTGGGATAGATTCATATAATGTAGAATACACTTTAGGAGAATCTGGGTGGATGGAATGGATTACTGACTCAAAAGATAAAGAAGCATCTTTTAGCGCAAGCGAAGGTTCATCCATATGCTTTAGAGTTTGGGCAAAAGATCTTGCAGGAAATACAGGTGCTGTCAGCCAAGCAGTTTGTACATACATAGACAGCCAAGCACCCGTTGTTACAAGTGCCTTGCCAACAGGAATAATAGAAAATACAGAAGTAACTTTGGAAGTTACCACAAATGAATTGGCACACTGCGAATACAACCAATACGAGTTTGAATACGGAGAAGGATATCAAATGCAATCAGATGATGGACTTTACCATTTCATTGACCTATACGAGCTTGAAGAAGGCGACTACAACTATTACATACGTTGCCAAGACTTTGTAGGCAATAAGATGAAACAGTCTGCAATTATTGATTTTGATATCGACCTAAGTAGTAGGTATGGTTTCACCCAGTGGTTGTATCCAGTATGGAGTACATTATCATTACCAAAGATAATACTTCAGGAACTAGGCTTTGTTGGAGACGACTTCCTTGTGACCAATGTGCTTTATTCAATAGCAGGTAACTACGAGTGGATATACTACTATAACGGCGAGAATTGGTTATACTATGACCCATTAAATCCCGAATTTAGTACTCTTACAAGAATGGAAGATTTATTAGGAAACCCATTCTATATTAAGATGCTAATTAAGGATAGGTTAGAGATACCTAGACCATCTCCAGAACCAACACCAACACCAGCATAAACTTTTTTTATTTTTTAATATTAAAACAATTTATATATTGAATTTTTTTATTATTTTTATTGAATGAAAATTTATTGAATGAAAAAAATCAAAAAAGAAGATTAAAAAACTATTATTATGTGCATATGAAAAAATAAACAGGTGAAAAAAATGAAAAAATCATACTCAAATTTAGCAGAAAATAAAATGAGGTGGATTAATATGAAAAATAAACTATTTTGTTTAATTTTAATTTTTGGGTTTTTATTACCAACAGTTTTAGCTATAGGCCCTCCCCCAATCGGGACGTGGCAGGGCTATGTATACATTAATGGGGAACTAGCACCAGACCAAACAACAATAACAGCACATTTAAACGGTCAAAGCACTCCAATTGCGACATCTGTATTACCTTTTAATATGCTTACAGGAGCATATTCACTTAATATTGAAGGCGAAGCAACAGATATCATTACTTTCAAAATTAATGGAATAGTTGTGGATCAACTACCTGAGGTTTGGTCTCCAGGACCACACGGAGAAGGTGGTTTGTTTGATTTGAGTATAACCGATTCAGATGGTGATGGCTTTTATCAAGGATATCCTGGGTACATTGGTTTTAATGACCCTAATTGGGATTGTGATGATTCAAATGAATTCGTAAACAAGGATGCAAAAGAGATTGCTGATGGAATTGATAACAACTGCAATGGTGAAATTGATGAGGGTTTCCCGGATTTCGATAACGATAAAGATGATTGTGATTACACCCAAGTTCCACTTCTTTGTGGGGTAGATGAGATAGATGAAGATGATGATAACGATGGTATTTTAGATTATATGGATTTTATACATGGAACAATAGACCATATCAAAACACAAAATGTAAAAGACATTAATTTCATTATTGAATACTATGAAGATGAAGAATCTGAACTTTTGCAAAAATCCAATCCTGATAATCACCAAGGCCGGGCAAAAGTAAGATTTAGAGATGACGACAAAGACCTTTTAGAATTCGAATTTACATTTGACCCTTATGTATTAGATTTATCAAAAATCGAGATACTAATCAATTCACTTGACGATGGTTCAATAATAATTAATGGCATTGACCTTTCAGAACAGGATTCAAAAAAGACTGTATTTATAGAGAAGAAACTATCTTCAAACACAGTATGCATAATTGATAAAGAAAATGCAAAGATCAAAGTCACTGGAGATTGTACAAATGGAGTGAAGCTTAGTTGTCCTGAAGAAAAACAAGGGTATACTTGTTCATTAGTTGAAGTCGGAGAAGACAGTTATGTATATAAAATATCTGGTTTAAGCCATAGTGCAGTTACAGAATACAAATATACAAAATCATCAGGTGGTTCTTCAGGAGGAAGTTCTGGTGGAGGAAGCTATGTGCCCCCTTCAACTCCAACTCCGACCCCTATAGATTCAGAAGAAACAACCGAAGTTGAAGAAGAGGAAGATAGTTCTACAGCTCAAGAAACTACACTAGAGTCAACCCCTACTCCTGAAAGCGCACAAGATACACAAGAGGAAGATCTTATCGGAGAAGTCAATACAACACCAACACCAACAAATAGTCCAATAAGCCCTGGAGCACCAATAACCGGTGCGTTCACTGGCGGTGGAATAACTGCTTGGTGGCCATTACTCCTTTTAGTACTAATAATAATAGGTCTCCTTATATTTGCATTTGCAAAACGGGAAAAAGATGACAAAGATTATTACTTTGAAAAGGCAGCGTCTTTGCACAAAAAAGCTGAAGTAGCTCACAAGCAGGGAAATGAGGATAAGGCAATACTTCTCCAACAAAAAGCACAGGAATACAGAGCTAAAGGAGAAGCAAAAATATAGACTTTATATGCAATTTATTTTATTATTTTTTTTAATTATCATTAGCTATAATTTGCATAAAATTAGAAAAGAGGGTTATTTTTAATAAAAGGGTGTCTTTTCTGCATATAGAACTAGTTGAGTTGCTATGAATTTTAGAGGTTTTTAATAAAACCACTATAGCAAAATAAGTAAAAATAAAAAAATAATTTTTAGCAATTGATTAAAAGATGATTGAAAATGGAAAAAACAACATGGTATCAGGAATTAGGTTTTTATAACAATCCG
>CAZQHF010000015.1:0-12278 GCA_964593535.1 uncultured Candidatus Saccharibacteria bacterium | reverse complement strand
TTATTGTTTAAATTACGGTTAATTTTCTTTGTAGATTCTATTTTGATATTATCTAGGAACAGGATATGAGAAATAGAACTAAAATATATTGGTTTGGATTTATATTCTCTTGTATTGTTCATTTCGGATTGTTGCTTCTTTGTTTGTTATTTTCATTAGAAATAGTTAATCCTGAGAGTTTGGGTATTACTAAATATTTACTCGATTATACTGGAAGATTAACTACTATTGCTGTTATTAATTCTCTCCTGTTAACTCTTTATTTTAAGAAAAAGTATTATAAAGACCTAAATAGGGTATTAATTGTATTTCTTCTGAATGTAATATTCTTTTTAGATACTTTAGGAAATTTTTGGGGCTGGTATGATATTAATGGGATTTTTGCAATATTATGGTTTGATGATTTTGTACATATTGTTGCTCCTCTTCTAATATCTATTGGAATATATAGGTATTTGGTTAATATTAAACAATATTCAAAGGGTATTAGTTTAGTATTAGCTAGTTCAATATCTTTTGGGATTACCACTCTTTGGGAGATATATGAATATTGGAGTGACAGGTTGTTTTCTACTCAGATGTTAAAAGGGGGAATAGATGATACGATGATAGACCTTTCTGTTGGTTTGTTAGGGATATTTGTATTCTATTTTGTATTTGGTTTTTTGCTTAAGAAAAGGTGAAATAATTAGAACTCATTCCATAATAATTGATTTGTTATTTCATGATGGAATATTACCTCTGATTTTTTTACCTTAGACCCTAATGATTTAGGACATCTATCTGCAGAAGCTTGTTTTAATTCAATATATTTATTCTTTGGCTCTTGACCAAATATATCTGTAGTTAAACTAGACCTTCTAAAGTACTTTATAGCATCATATATATTATCTGGGAGTAACTTGGTTCTTGGAGTTATTTCTTTTGTTATTTTTTGTTTAGGGCCCTCTAAGCCTACTCTTAGAAGAGTGTAGTAAAGCATGTACGGATTTACATCAGGGGAAACAGATCTAACCTCTATTCTTGCAGACCTTTCATTTGCTAAAGGTATCCTTATCATTGCAGATCTATTTACTGCAGAAGCCTTTATTTGATTAGGAGCTTCAAATTTAGGATCTAACCTTCTGTATGCATTTACACTTGGATTTAATACAAGAGATATTGCTCTTGCTTTATTTAATATTCTATCAATAAAATCAGTACCTAGCTGTGAAAGATGAATTTCTCCATTCTTTTCATAAAAAAGATTTTTACCTTCCTTCTCTATTGATATATTTGTATGCATACCATTTCCATTTATTCCAACTAATGGCTTTGGAAGAAATGTTGCTGTCATTCCTTGTATTTCTGCTACTTGTCTTGCAGCCAGTTTATATAGTTGAACCTGATCTGCTGCAATTTCTACAAGAGAAGGTTTGTAGTTTAATTCAAACTGGGAAGGGGCAACCTCAGGATGGTCTTTTTCATTTTCAAAACCTAATGCCCTATGTGCTTCTGCAGTTGAATCTATAAATACTCTTAATTTATCTAATGGAAGAGAGTGATAATACCCCCCGCTTGATGCAAGTTTAAAGCCTTCTAGTTCATTAAAATTAATCTCTGCATCTAAACCTTGTACAAGTATTCCCTCTATTTCATTTGCAGCCATTACTAGATATTTGTTACTTTCATACAGCTTTCTTGTATATTCTCTCAACCTTGATCTGAAGTCTGAAGGATGAGGTCTGCCCTCTGATGTATACACTTCTGCAAATATCATTACTTTGCCTGGTCCAAAGATATCACTTGGAAGCCAGTAAAAAGAACTCCAGTCTAATTTAAGTCTTAAATCAGATTCTGCTACATGTGTAAAGCCTTTTACAGAAGAACCATCAAATGTAAGGTTATCATCAGCTTCCAGAATGTAATCTTTATCATAGTCAAGCATATGGAATTTTCCTTCAATATCTGTAAAGCTTACCGTGACTGCTTTTAGCCTTGTTTCTTTTTTTAGGTATTCTGTATAGTACTGTTTTAATTTTTCATCAGATTTCCCAAAATTTTCTACTCTTTTTTGTTTAGCCTCTTTGTTTAATCTTTCTAATTCGTTATATGAGATATTAAGGAAATCTCTTAATTGGATATCCATAAGGGTTATTTGTAAGAAATTAATAGGTAGAGAGTAGCAGTTAATATTTAGTTATGCAAGGGGCTTGCTAAAGAGAGGAAAGAATGATTAAAAATATGGAAAATATCATAAAAGGAAGAAAAGGTATTCTTAAATTTCTAAACTTTTTCTTTTTAAATGCTAGTACTATTCCATATATTAAAGCAGTAAACACAGTAATATATGACCAAAGTAAAAGATTAGACATACCTATTAATAGACCAGTAATCAATGCTATTCGGACGTCTCCTTGTCCTAAGGCTTTCTCTTTTGAAAGTATTACTATTCCTTGAAATATACATCCAAGTATTAGTGCTCCCATCATATTATCATAGGGATTGTATATCCAGTCTCCTAAAACTCTAATCTCTGTACTATCTTTAAAGAGTAAGTAAAGAATTAAATTGAGTAAAGTCAAAAGAATCATTAAAGAAAGAGAAGTAGCATTATGTACTTCCATTTTCTTGAAATCAAAATATGCTAGAAATGCTAGTACTAAAAATAATACTGTTAGAAGGAGATATATTAAAATATTTTGTAATGTAATTACGTTGTAAAATACCTTATATGAAAGAAAGAGTAGGGAGAGGGTTAGTACAGATATAAATACTTTTTCTGTAGTATTACAATTTGTTTTAAATATTTGAAAGTTCAAAAGGGTCTGTATTAATATTTAATTCTTTTGTTGTATTGTACTGAGTATCATTTGTATCAGTAGAGGAGATATCGATTACCTTTATTCCAGGAAATCCTACTTTATCTGTTACTGTAACTGTACAATTCCAATTGTCCATAGAGAGATTAAAAGAACCAGTATATGTTCCTCCCCTTTTAATCTTGTATATTGCCTCTTCTAAACAGGTCTCTGAATTACTTTTAAGTATTTCATAATCATATGACATTTTGGCAACTATTAAAGTAGTAGTATTTTTGTAAAGGGAGTTAATACCTGTTAGTAGTAGGACAGGAAGTATTACTAATACTGTTGTTAATGCTATATATCCTTTCATCTTACTATCTCTAATAGATTAATGGTTTTTGAAAAAGAGGGATCTTTGGTTGATTGTATTCCAATTGTTATTTCTACTCCTATGATAGTATCAGTACCTTTGTAAACAGGCTCTAGCAGAAATTGGGTTACAGTAATACGAGGAGTAGTAATTGGAGTATTATTAAAGAGTATTTTGTTGTTTGTAAATGTGTATTGGTTTACTCCTGATGAAAATATAATATCTAGTTGCCCTTGGTTACTATTAAATATACTTGAATCTTTGTCTATTGAGAGTGTTTTTTCAAAAGAGTCAGAAAAGTGTAAAGCTAAGAATTCTGAAGTAGTGTGTATCTCTGATTTAATATTATTCATGTTATTAGCTTCTTGAGTAGAGAGGGTGAAATTTAAAATGGTAATCATAATGAGGGTAAAAATACCTATGTAGAGTAGGGTTTCTACTAAGGTCACACCTTGTAATTTGTGTTTGCTATTTTTCATAGTTGATTATTAGTTCTTCAAGTAAGGCAGAATCCTCAATAGAGGTTGAAGTATATGCAACCTTGTATTGGAAATACTGCCCAACAATTCCAATAGGCAGGTCATATACTCCGGTTACATCAAAGTAAGTTGATTCTGTTCCATCTGGTCCAATCCATGTTGAACCCGACATATCAGCATTATTACTTGCCCTAACCTGAATTTGTATTGTAGTTGCAGTAGGAATGACTGTTTTAATTGCCATTATATAGTATTCCGAGGAAGGAGATTCTGAATTGTAAGGGACCGATATATATGTTCCTTGATCGTAGAAGGCATAACCATCTTCTCCTCCTCCCCCAGGTCCACCTCTAATTATTTTAAACTCTTTTGAGATATCTCCGGTAATGATATATGAGAAAGCATTTGTATAACTGTCACGGATTGAATCAATATCATAAATTCCGCTATTTATCTCCATTCCACCACATTTTATGGGTGAGGTCTCGGTTGTAATATTATATACTTGGTATTCTTGACCACCTGTTCCTACAATTATTGCATATTTCTTACTTTCTTCTTGCACAATGGAGATACCCCTAATTGTCAAACTTGGTATATCCATTGACTTTATTATTGGTCTCGTCCCAGATTTACTTGAGGTATCAATAATGAAAAACTCTTTTTCACTACTGGAGTTACTTGTTCCAAAGTATGCTCTTGTTCCATCTTCAGAGAGATACATATCGTAAACTTGCTGGTTGTTAACAGAGGTTTGAGATGTAATAGACATATTTGCGGGATCATTTACCATTATTATTGCTAATTCATACCAGTCCCAGTCTAAAACTGCATAAAGATAACCATTTAACACCTTTATTTGACTTACCCTAGCAACTCCTGCAAAAAGCCAAGAAGATGCTCTTATACTTCCTATTTTTGTTCTTGCACCTGTATAACTAGACAGATTAAATGAGTGAATATTTTCCATTTGTCCAACATATCCTACATTGCCATCAACAAAGACAGTATAAGCATCATCTGAACCAGGGCCATTAAAATATCCTACTTCAGTATATGGAAGGGAAGAGGTATCTAGAATAACAACTTCTTTATTATCATCTGTAGTTGCAAGAAAGGCATAATTATCTTTAATAAATATGTCATTTACATTATATCCAGAAAAGTACCCTTCTACAGAAACAATAGGCGGTTCAACTCCCTCTATTGTTAATTTTGTAAAAGGTTCCCCTGTTGCCTCTCCCCTTGTCCCAAGGTATGCATACCCTAATTGTGCATAAACAGATCTAGGTGTTGCGCTTCCAGGTATATCATATTCACTTAGGTCAGTACTTAAGGAAAGTTCTGGCTTACACCAATCACTATAGAATCTTTTTTGTAATCGTAACTCCCCATCAGTGAGTTCCACAGCAACAGTTTGATCATGTGTCCCTTGGGTGAAGTCTCCTTTTAAAGTATATACAATTGAATTTGTATTCCAATCGTTCATATATATTTTAGAGGTCACAGTATGTGAGGTATTTAGTCTATCACTCCAGCTTACATTTATGGTAATCAACCTAGTATGTGGGTCTAAAGTTCCACCCTCTGTCACTATATTCCGAAGAGTGTCTCGCATAACATTGTCTACGGTAAAGTAGTATGTCATATCTTCTCTACTACCCCGTCCATCTAGGACTTCGTATGTACCAGAATTAAACTGTATATATTTTTCTCCATCTCCTGTGTATCTAGCGATGTTAAACCAGGCATCCTCTTTTAGTATTACTATGCTATTGTAAACCTCCTCAACTAACTGTGTAGCACTTGCTCTTGTATATATATTTTCTAAAGTTCTTGTAGAGTCTATTACAAGATACACAAGCATTGAAGATGCTGATGCAAAAATCGCAATTGCAAGTATTAACTCTGCCAGACTAAATCCTTTTAATTTCTTTTTTCTTTTATTCATACCAAATTAATCCCTCTTTATTTATATATACTGTAACTGTGTTAGTTGAATCAGTTAATTGAAATTGGCCTTCATAGGTTGGTCTAAAACTTCTATCTGTAAAAAGGATTTCGTTAGTTCCAGGCGATTGTAAAGCAATTCCAGTTATTCGGATATTTTGAGGATACTTTTTTAAATCTGTATCTGTTGCTGTAGAATATGATTCCCCATCAAAAAGAGTGTATGTATTCGTACTTAAAAGCACACCCGTATTTACTCCTTTAAGTTTACATCGACTTTGTTGATAGTAAATATCAGTAACAATTTGAGAAGCGTAGCTTTGGAGTTTTGATTTCGCATTATTATTTATTCCCACAGGAAATACTACAAAAGCAAAGGTCATCATTATTGAGAGTGTGACTAAAATCTCAAGTAGGGAAAAGCCTTCTAAATTTTGTTTGCCTTTTTTTTTAACCATTTATAGTTCCCATTAGTTGATAGATTGGTAGTAGTATTGTCACACCTAGCAAACCAATTACTGCTCCCACTAAAATTAGAAGGAGTGGCTCAACAAAGGTTACTATGTTATTACTCATCTCTGTGACTTCGTCTGAGTAATATTCATGCAAGTACATTAGATTGTCTTCAAGTGTTCCGCTCACCTCTCCTACATCAATCATCTTAACAAAGGAGATATTAAAGAAATCAGGATATTCAGAAAGGGAAATGGAAAGATCTTTCCCATTCTCAATATTCTTATTTACATCAATTAGAGCCTTAGAGTATATATAGTTGCTTGTAGTACTTGCAACGATACCTATTGACTTAGATAGGGGAATACCACTTGCTAAAAGTACACTAAGTGTTCTTGAAAAGGAAGCTAAGATATTGCTTTTAAAAAGTTTTTTGAGGATAGGAAAGTTTAATGATAGCCAACTTAAAAATCTTTTTCCTGACTTTGTTTTAAGGTATACAATAATTGAAACAATAATGAGAAGGATTCCTCCAACTATTGGTATCCAGTGAGTTCTAACAAAGGTAGCTGCGTTCATAATGAACTTGGTAGTTGCAGGGACATTTTCAAACGCTTCGAAGAGAGTTTCTAACTTAGGGAATACAACAAAAATCATTCCTAAAAACATTACCAAGGTCATTCCAGTAATGATAACTGGGTATATGATCGCACCCTTTAACTTTTTTTGCATTTCCCACTCTTTTCGAATAGAATCAGCAATGAAAAGAAGGTTATTTTCAAGAGAGCCACCAATTTCTCCAGCTTCAACTACAGACGAGATTGTTTCAGAGAATACTTTAGGAAAGAGTCTCATACTCTCTGCTAGAGTAGAACCTTTTTCTATCTCTTCTGACACATACTTGTATATTCTATTTAAATTAGGGTCACTAGATTGTTCAGAAATAGTCTTTATAGATTCGGATAGGGGTATACCTGCCTTAAGCAAAGCTGCAAGGGATTTGATAGAGATTAATAGGTTCGATGTTGAAACAGAGAGCCTTTTTAATTTTTTATACTCATCTTCTCTATTAATCTCTTCTTTGTTAGTATTTCCTTTCATTACTCTTTAAGTGCAATTACTTTAGCTAATTCTTTAATATCAATCTCTCCGTCTTTAAGTTTTTTAACACCATCTTCTATCATTAATCTAAACCCTCCCTTTTTAGCTACTGAAAGAATTTCATCAGAGTTGGGGTTACTAATAATTACATCTCTAACGGGCTTTGTCATAGAGAGGATTTCAAAGATACCAACTCTTCCAGAATATCCCGTGTAATTACACTCTTTACATCCGGCAGCTTTATACATTTTTGTTACATTCGCAAGATATTTTTGAATATCAGGTCTTAATTTCATAAGCTCTTTATGTGCAGGATCTTTACTCGGTGTATATTCAACTTTACAATGTTGGCAGAGCCTCCTTGCTAGTCTTTGAGCAATTACTACATTTAAGGTAGATGCGATTAAGAATGGTTCTATCCCCATATCAATTAATCTAGGGACTGTGCTAACTGCATCATTTGCATGCACTGTTGATAGAACCAAATGGCCAGTTAATGCAGAGTTAACAGTAATTCTAGCGGTTTCCTTATCTCTAATCTCTCCAACCATAATGATATTTGGGTCTTGTCTTAGTATTGATCTAAGACCGTTTGCAAATGTTAAATCGCCTTTTGGATTAATTTGAATATGATTAACACCCTCTATACTATACTCAACTGGGTCTTCAATAGTAGTGATATTTACATCTCTAGTATTGAGAATTTTGAGTATGGAGTAAAGTGTAGTAGTCTTTCCACTTCCAGTAGGTCCAGTAACTAAAAATAGGCCAAAGGGTTGTCTATATGCTTTTTCTAATTTTATTAAGTCTTCTTTCTCAAATCCTAAATCGGTTAATCCGTAAGACCTATTAGCTTGGGTGAGCAATCTAATTACAACCTTTTCTCCATGGGTAATTGGTAGTATTGATATACGTGCGTCTACATTATAGTAATCCTTTTCGGGTTCTTCTGTTTCAGAGATTTTTTCTAAAAGATTTTTGTTTACTTCTTTCCCCTCTTCTGTGTCTTCTTCTTTCTTTTTCTTTTTTTCCTCTGTTTCTTCTTTTTTAGGTTCTTCTTTTATCTCCTCTTTTTTTTCTTCTTCCTCTTTTACTTCCTCTTTCTTTTCTTCTTCCTCTTTTACTTCCTCTTTCTTTTCTTCTTCCTCTTTGGGAGGGTCGATTGCATCTTTCTTAATATTAAAGAGAATCTTTCCATCTTGTGGAGCAAAATGGATATCTGTTCTTAGTTTAGAACGTACTTTAATAATGAAAAGAAAACTATCTCTCATTTCAGGACTTAGGGAGATAATATCTCTAAGTACTCCATCTATTCTGTATCTAATGAGAAGTGTTTTATTTTCTTTTGATTCAATGTGAATATCAGACGCTTTTTTCCTTAATGCATCAAGTATTAAGAAATCTAAAAAGTCTGATACATTTATCTTTTTTTTTACGACATCATCTGCGAGTTTTAAGAGTTCTACCATGGCAGTATGGATAGTTTTAGGCTATCTGATATTCACTTTATATATATTTCTAAATCAGCAGTTATCTTCTAACTGCAATCTCTTTTCCATCTTCTGCATTAGGAGCAGCAATCTGTACTCTTGTTCCTATCTTACATATGACATAACCTGTGTCTTCTGCTGTTCCCACTGATGGGTCTGTTGGGATACTAACCATATAGTCGGTACCATCTGTGCCTCCAGCAAGAAGTGGTGCTAGGTTTATATTTCCATCTGCAGTTCCGATTTTAGAACCTACCTTCCAGTCTGTAGTACTACACTCTAAAATACCTGCTGGAAGTTCTTTTCCATCAGTTGTGTACTGAGTTACTGCACTTAAAAGGGCATTCACATCTGCACTTCTCTGTGCATTCCTTGTATCCCTAAAGTTTTTGCCGGGATTGATAGCAACAATTGTAATGGTAGCTAAGATAACGATTAAAGCTACTACTACGAGGATTTCTATAAGAGAGAATCCTTTATATGTTTTTCCTCTCATAAAGTAAATAAAATAAATTTAAATATATATTTAATATACATTTGTATGTCTTATGTGTCAACTAATAAACTAATGACATACTTCCTAAAATTTCATCAATTATCTCTAAGTCTTTGGTAGTAGCTACTTCTTTTGCCTCAAAGTCATAAACGGAGGAACCATATTTACTTATTATTATTTTGGGGAAGGATTTTCTGCCTCTTGGGTATTTTCACAGACCTCCTTAGTGCATATTACTTCTCCAGTATGACAGAAACAGGTATTACATTTGTCTGCTGAATCAAAAATTTCTTTATCTGCATATGCCCACCCGTTGTATTCACATCTAGGAGCTTCCTTTTGAGGGAGTATATGTGAGGAGTAATAAATGTAGCTTACAAGACCTAGTATTATTACTCCAAAGGTGATGAGTAAACCTTGTGTGAAATTCTTCTCTTTCTCTTCCATATATAAAATGTTAGGTTATCTATTATGAAAATGCAAGGAGTTTATCGAAAGAGATTAAGGTTTTCCTGATAGTATATTTTTTAGATTATCTAAACTGTTAAATACATGAAATCTTTTAATATGGCGGAGAGGGAGGGATTCGAACCCTCGGTAGACTTTTAGATCTACGACTCGTTAGCAGTGAGTTCCTTTCGACCACTCAGGCACCTCTCCAATTGACACCTCAAATTATATCATACAACCTAGTGGATAAAGAGAGAGATTTGCTTTAAAATACAGTATATGTATTTAGGAGCACATGTATCTGGAGCAGGAGGTATAGAAAATACAATAAAACAGGGAGATTTGTATGATATTAACAGCATACAGATTATGCTTTCTCCTCCAATGAGATGGGCAACAAAGCCTGTATCTGAAGAAGTTGTTAAGAAGTTTGTTAAAACACTGAAAGGTTCTCAGGTTAAGAAAATTTTAATACATGGTATATATCTTACTAACCTTGCAAGAGAAGATAAAAGGCTGTTCCATTTAGGAAAAATGGGATTAGTTGTATATTTAGATTTTGCTAATAGAGTAAGCGAGATGATTAAAAAAGAGAAAATAGATACAGAGATTTTAGGAGTATGTTTTCATCCTGGTTCCAAAAAGGAGCTTAATTATGAAGATAGTTTAGAAAGAATTTCATATGGTATTGACTGGGTGTTAAATGAGACAGGAGGAGATCAAATGCTTTTGATAGAAACTACTGCAGGTTCAGGAGGGATTTTAGGTAGTAGTTTTACTGAGCTTAAGAATATGAGGGAAGGGTGTAAAGAAAAGGATAGGGTAGGTTTTGTTGTTGATACTCAGCATACATATGCTGCCGGATATGACTGGGTTAAGGATTTAGATAGTGTTGTTCAGGAAATAGGGGAGACTTTAGGATTTGAAAGAGTAAAAGCAATTCATATTAATGATTCTATGGTGACCTTAGGGTCATACAAAGATAGACATGCAAATTTAGGCGAGGGTAAATTGGGAGATGAAACTTTAAGTGAAATTCTTCATAGGAAAGAATTTAATAAAACTCCATTTATTCTTGAAACACCTGCACTTAAAGAATATGATACTGCTCAAAAGGAAATATCTCATTTAAAAGAACTTGCAAAATGAATTTAAACTTGAATGAAAAACAGAAACAGGCAGTTGAGTACAAAAAAGGAGCACTTTTAATTATTGCAGGTGCAGGTACAGGGAAAACTGCAGTTATTACACAAAGAATAGTTCATATTATTAATAGTAAATGGGCTAAGCCTGATGAGATTCTTGCTCTTACATTTACTGAAAAGGCTGCTGATGAAATGTTGCAAAGAGTAGATGAGAGTATGCCTATTGGGTATGGTGATGTATGGATATCTACATTTCATTCTTTCTGTGACAGGATACTGAAGCAGGAGGGGTATAACATTGGTTTAGATTCTGATTATATCCTAATGTCTGCTGCCCAGTCATATGTATTTTTAAGAAAGCATCTCTTTGATCTCTCACTAAAGAAATTTAGACCGTATGGGAATCCTACTAGGTTTGTAAGTGACCTACTAGATCATTTTTCAAGACTTCAAGATGAAGATGTTTCTCCTGCAGAGTACTTGGAATATGCAAGAGCTCTCTCAAAGAAGGATTCTGTTGAAAAAGAAGAATATGAAGACACTTTAGAACTTGCGACAGTATATGATGAGTATACAAAGCTTAAGATGAAAAACTCTATGCTTGATTTTGGTGATTTAATACTTCTTACTATTAAGCTCTTTAGAGAAAAACCTAATGTATTAAAGAGATACCAAGAGAAGTTTAAATATATTCTTGTTGATGAGTTTCAAGATACTAACTATTCCCAGAGTGTACTAGTAAATATACTAAGTGGGTTAGATCCTAAAAAAGATATGGATAAAGTAGGAAAGGTAAATCCTAATTTAACTGTTGTGGGTGATGATGATCAAGCTATTTATAAATTTAGAGGTGCAGCTATTTCAAACATACTGCAATTTAAGCAGTATTATCCTAAGGCAAAAAAGATTGTTTTAACAGAGAATTACAGATCTCATCAGAAGATACTTGATAGTGCATATGGCTTGATTAAGAATAATAATCCGTACAGATTAGAGGTAACTGAAAAGGTTGATAAAAGGTTAATTGCAATGGAGTCATTTCCTTTTGATGATGATGTTGTTAATTTAATTACTGCTGAGAGTGAAGATGCAGAGGGAGAGTGGATAGCAAAAGAGATATTATCATTGACGGGGAATTCAGACGAGACATCTGTCAGAGGTACTCAGAAGTTTAATGAAAGTGGACAGTCTGCGTTTCTTGAGCTTGTTCCTGATAGAAGATATAAACTGTCGGATATTGCAATATTGGTTAGAGCAAATGCTCATGCAGATAGTATTGTGCAGAACTTAAGGTATTTTGGTGTTCCTTATAAACTGGGTGGTTCAAGGGGCTTGTACTTTAGAGATGAAATTAAAGTTCTTATATCTTTCTTAAAAGCCCTAACAGATTATACAGATGAAGTGTCTATGTATATGGTTCTTTCTATGCAAGAGTGGGGTTTGTCTACAAGAGAATTTCTAGAGATTAACAGAATTGCAAGGGAGGACCATGTGTCAGTTTTGGAAGAGCTTGAAGGTATGTTTGGGGTAAGTATAGGGGACAGTATGGAGTTTATAG
>CAZQHF010000014.1:10669-12525 GCA_964593535.1 uncultured Candidatus Saccharibacteria bacterium | reverse complement strand
GGGTTACTAAAGGAAGTGGTTCTGGAACAAGCACTATGCGTTTATATTGGGTTGAGATGAATGTAACCTATAGACTTAATTCCCAGATAAACCAAACAGGAGTTGGAGATGAACAGATTTTTATTTATAAGAATACCTCTGAAACAAATACTTCTGGGCTTACAGAGTTTAATTGGTCTACTGCAAACCAAAGTTATGGAAGTTATTCTATAGTGTCTGTTGCGACTAAGACATTGTATTCAGATTCTTCAGGATACAATGTGTTTGAAATAGTGCCTGATACTACGGCTCCAAACGTTACTTTAGTTTTACCTGGAGATGGCGATGAAAAAGGGGTTGGTCTTGTGAATTTTACATATACTCCATATGACATAAATCTTGAAAACTGCACCCTCTATTTTGGAAAAGATGGGGAATTTAATTCTAATAAAACACATAGCAATCCTAATAATAGTGTTAATAATACATTTGATCTTATATTTATGGGGTTAGGACTTTATGAGTGGAATGTTTTGTGTTATGATAGTGAAGGCAATTATGGATTTGCAGATGCGAATTTTACTCTTAATATAACTGGGCCAGACCTTACTGTGAATCAATCAGGCATTTGGTTTTCAGAAGATTTAAGGGTTGAAGGAAATAATGTAACGATATATGCTAATATCTCAAATTTTGGACTTACTGATGCAAATGAATCCTTTGTAGTACAGTTTTTTAAAGGAGACCCCCTTTTGGGTGGAACAATGATTGGTGATAATGTAACTGTTAATTCTTTGATTCAAGGCGAGACTGTAACGATCAATACAAGTTACTCTTTAGATGCTGGAAAAAATAATATCTTTGTGTTAATAAACCCTGATGAGCTTTTGAATGAGTCGGATTACTCTAATAACAAGGCGAATAACACTATTGAGGTTGAGCTATATCATTATTTTTATGGAAATGTTTCAACTGATTTTGTGTTGGCCACTTATGATAGTAAAAGATTGATAGATTTTTCAAATGTATCAAATCAAAGTGGGAATATATTGGTTGCGGATTATGATAGTTCTTTTTTGTTTTCAAATCTGATTGCTTTAGGTAGGACAATTAATGGAAACCCAGCTTCTGATTTAACGGATTTGGATAAGAATATAGGCACTGAGAATTTTACTGATTCAATAAGAAATGTATGGGGTGGGGGAAGTGAAAGCCCCATAGAAACTGCTTCTTTTAATCTTTCAACTGGCTTAATAGAGAATGTGCCTGTTTTTAATAGCACAAATAATTCAAATTTTAAGACTGGAATCTTGTGGGATAAGGCAGATGATGGAGGAAATCTTCAGTATGATGTTGTAGATAAAGAGGATGTTGTTTTTATTACAAAGATTAATTCGAATGGGGAAGGAAAATACGGGGTATATGATTATGAGATAAGGGTTCCTGCAATGCTTAGGGGTTATAAGACTGGAAACAATAAGTTAGCATTTTATGTGGAGATTAACTAATATATAATTTAGTTAACTAATACATCATTTAATTAACTAACATGTCATTTAACATAGAATTTTGTTTCTTAATGTACTTTCACAATATAATACATGCATAATGTAAATAATGTACAATACAAAGAAGTTACGATATCAATAATATGCAATAGAAATAATGTAAAATACAAATAATGTTCAGCACAAATAACGTGCAATACAAATAATGTGTAACACAAATAATGTGAAGCACAAATAACGTGCAATACAAATAATGTTCAATACGAATGATATGCAATACAAATAATGTGTAACACAAATAATGTGAAGCACAAATAACGTGTAATACAAATGATGAGTAGTACAAATAATGTGCAATAGAAATAATGT
>CAZQHF010000014.1:0-10569 GCA_964593535.1 uncultured Candidatus Saccharibacteria bacterium | reverse complement strand
ATGAGTAGTACAAATAATGTGCAATAGAAATAATGTTCAATAGAACTTTAATTTGAACTTATCAGTATAAAATGTTTGCAAGAATATTCAAAGATTCAAAAAATTTATAAAGTAGTTCTACAATTTTTCTTATTTAGAGGGGGTTTGATGGTTTCACTTTTTGGGTTAAATAATAGAGGCAAGGATGATTTGGTGTCTTTAGATGTACCTCCAAGCCTTCCTGATACGGTGGTAGATAGGAATATGGTTTCTTTAGGAGATGAGGCAAAAAGTGGTTCTTATAATGTTGGGAATACCAAAAGTTCAGGAAGGGATTCAAAAGAAAATTTTAACTCTTTGCAAGAAAAAGATCCTGTTCATTTTGAAGATTTGGGCTATAAAGAGTCTAGAAAGCTACCAAATGACCTTGTAAGCCCTGAATTAAAGAATATTAAATTTTCTTTTCAAGACAAAAATTATGAAGATAGAGAGAAGGATGGTTTTTTTAAGGACTCTTTTGAAGATGCTATTAGTCAAAAAAGTCAAAAATCCAAACTTGAAATGGAGGAATTATATCAAAGGGAGAAAGAGCTAAAATCAAAGCAATATATGGAGAGCAAAGCAAATCCTTTTGATTTTTACAACAATTATGGAAAAAACGTTTATCAAAGGGATAACGCAAATCCAAGTTACTTTAATAATACAGGTTTTAATAATACAAGTAATCAGAATTCTATTCAAAAAATTTCATTGCCTTCTAATGAAATGAAAAATGCTAGTAGTCCTTTAGGGGAAGGACCTTTTGATAATTGTGAAAAATTTGAAAACAGTGAGAATCCTTCTATATCGTTTTTTAAGGAACTTCAAAGGAGGTTTCAGGATGAAAAAAACGAACTTTATTCAAGTATTTCAACGGGTCTTTTGCATAAGATGAAGGATTATCATGAATCTATTAAAAGTGGAAAACATTTCTTTTTAGGAGATAAGGATGTTGATGATGTGGTTTATAGATATCTTTTGGAGTTAAGAGAACTTGAGTCCGAGTGGCTTATTAGGAGTAAAGAGTTTGAGAGTGCTAGGAATCTTTTGCTTGAGAAGGAGAATGAGATAGAGAAAAAACTTGCAAGGTTTAATAATGTTATACGAAATGCTGAGAAGTTTAGAATGTTGTCTAAGAAGACTACTTCTGATAAGGCCTTTAGGTTAGAAAATGGTGTTATGCTTTTTAGTGTTGAGGATTTGCTTTATGAGCTTTCACGGATAAATGAGGATATTTTTAGGCACCATGTTAATGAGGAGAGAAATGATTTTTCTACGTGGATTGAACATGTGTTTTTGTATACTGAACTTTCAAGGCATGTTAGGGATGCTAAAAGTAAGGATGAAATGATTCGGATTATTAAGGATTTTTGATTGCATGAATCTGTCATTTTAGATACTTTCTTTTTATGAGGCGCCTTGTTATTTCTTATATTTTCATTTTGTGAAGTCTAGACTTTTTTTCTTATTTTTATATTTTAATCTAAGTAAAAAGGGATAATTCATTTAAGAATAAACCTGAAAGTATGGATATCTGAATTAAATTAGCCAATACCTTGGGATTTTATTGAAGGTGTTTAATTCTTTGTTCAATTATGTCTGCATATATGTCTTTGTCTAATATGTTTGTTAGTGCATTTGATAAGGTTTCATCGCCTATTACTTCAAAAATCCATTTAGCAAAGTCATTTTTTTTATTATCCGAATTAACATGATATCTGAAGTCTTTTTCACTTAAGCCTTTTATGCACAATGAAAGCTCGTTTAAGTTCCTGCAAACAATTCCATTTGTTGCCCAGAAAGCAAGATTTGGATTACAATCTGATAGGAATTTTTCCATTTTTTTAATAGTTCTTTTGAAAATCTAAGCAAGTTTTAAATAGGAAAAGCCCAATAAGTCATTTATTTATGATTGTTATGGGTAGATTGTTTGTTTTTTTATAGTTTTGTTGTAACTAAGTAATGTTCAATGTTTTTGGGGGTGGTCTTTTGGATGAGTCTTTGTTCGTTAAGGATGTAAAATATGGGAGGGGTTTAAAACTTAGAGATGGAAGTTTTGTGCATAGTTATAACGAGCTTCTTTTGAGTCTAAAGGGGATGAGTGATTATGATTTTAGAATGCATACTCTTACAAACCCTCATTTTTTTTTAGATTGGATAATAGATAATTATGATGACAAAATACTTGTTAATAGATTGAGAAATGCTGATGATAAATCTATTTATGAACGGATTTTAAGCGCTCGAATTAAAGAGCTTAAAAGAAAAATTGGCTGTAGCAAAACAATTTCTTCTCCTTCTTTTTCTTCTTCTCCTTCCTCTGATTCTGAAAGTAAAATGAACCAAAAAGTTTTTTCATATGTTTGGTTTTTAGTGTATGCAATTTTATTTGTTGCCTTATTTATGCAATGGAGTTATTACTCTTCTGAAATTGAGCAATTTGAAAAAGAACTTTCTTCAACTTATAGTTTAATTGTATCTTTAAATGAAAAGAATAGTGAGCAAGCAAGCAGGATTCGCTCTTTAAATGAGAGGCTTTTTGATAATGATATTGTTATTAAGGAACTTGCGGACAAAAACGAGCAGTTATTTGATGAAATAAAAAGGATTGGACTTATAGAGACTATAGGTCCAAAACATAGGATAAGTGATAATCAGGTAAAAGTTAGTCCTAATAATGCTATTATAGAGGTAAAAGATCTTGTTTTGGCAAGGTTTACTAAAAGTGGTTCGATGCTTCCTACGATTACTTCTGATTCTTTAGCTTTAGAAATAGTACCTATTTCAAGTGAGGAGATTGAAGTTGGTGATGTGATTAGTTTTTTGCAGGATGAAAAGGTTATAATACATAGGGTCTTTGAGGTAGGTTTTGATGAAGATGGCTGGTATGCAATAACAAAAGGGGATAATCTTAAAACAATTGACCAAGAAAAAGTTAGATTTGATATGGTTCAAAGAGTGCTTGTTGGAATCTTGTATTAAATATCTTAATTTCTTTACTGCTTTTTAGGGTTTTATGAAATCTAGAGATGTTTTTGATACTTTGGGTTGCTGAAATCCATGGCTTATGCAAGGGATTCTCGTTTGTTTTACTCCATAATGAAAAAAAACAATTTTTCTAACCTTTTTATTGGAAAAATACGGCTTTTAAAAATTTGAAAGCCAAGCATGAGTCTCTTTAAAATCCACTTGTTCCTCTCTATAAATCTTCATATTGGTCATTAATTATAATATTTCTTTTTTTAAATTTGAAACACTGTGGGAAAAACATAATTTCATTATATTCGTATCATATTATATACAAAAAAGCTTCTAATGCCCTGAACAGGTTATTTTTAGAAACATTTATATATGAGTATAGCAAAGTGTATATGAAGAGCGAAATGCTTGGAATATGATTTTCGAGATTCAATATAGAATTTGAGGTGTTATGAGTATGAAACGAAGAGATGTTTTGTTTGCGGTTGGAATGATACTTTGTTTTGTTGTCCTTGGCAGTTTTGCTTTGGCGGATGATGATGGCTTTAATGTGCCTTTGGGCGTTGAAACTATTACCTATATCCGAAGCGAGACATCAAATACAACATTGTATCAACCAGATCACTTTGAGGCAATAGCTGGAAATCTTACTGAGATTACAATTAGTGGTGTGTCACCAACAAAATCTTGGCAGGGTTTTTTTGGAAATGTTTCAGGTACCCTTATATTAGAGGATTCAAGTGGTTTTAGGTTTTATGATTGGGCAGTTGCAGAACCTCAAGGAGAGGTTTTTGCTTCAGTAAATAATACTATAACTTGGACAAGTGTTGAGTGCGCTCCTATTGATGATGTTGGATATAGAACAGAATGGCATGATTTTTATGGGATGCTTGATACAGACTATGATGATCTAAGCGATACTTATAACGAAACCAACCATGGGATGTTTCAGGTAGGGTTTGAAAATATTACAGAATGCAGAACAACATACACTTTTCAAAACAATGCTTCTCAAGCTGAGAATTTTCCTGCAGTGTTGCTTACAAGCGATGATAATACCACTTTGATTTTCACTGCAATCCTTGAAGATAATACCTCTGGAGTTAGAGATAGCCTTGCAGGTTACGATGGTGGGCTTTATGACTTCCAGCTGTTGGTTGCAGAAAATGGTCAACTAGGTAATACTGTAACTACAAGATATTATTTTTGGATAGAGATTGAATAAGGTTGTTAAAAGGTTTCTTTTTTTTTGTTTTTATTTTTAATGGATTGTGAGAATGAATATATTATGAAAATACAAAGAAAAGCGTGTGATGTTTCCATGGTCCGCAAAAAAAAGGCAAGAACTTCCAATCTATTGGATTTTAAACGAATGGTGAATCAGTCTTATCTTTGTATTGGGATGGTTTTGATGTTTTTGCTTTTTTCATTTTCTTTGGTTCACTTTACTTATGCACTTCCAACAGGTGTTTCAATATCAAATAATGTGACATCCAGTAGGGCAGATCTTCCTGCGCCTTCTAGGACTGATGAGGGTGGAACTATTACTACAATGGATATGGATGTAATCCAGCAAAATGACAAATGGAAGGCTTATGTTGGAAATATTACTGGTGCTTTGTCTTTAGATGATGCATCTGGAAAGTCAATATTTGCTTGGACTATGGCAATAGAAGACTTAACAGGCGAGGTTTATGTTTCAAGAAATGGCTCGATTAATTGGGACATTGCAGTTGAATGTGCCAATCTTACACACATTGAAGATGAAGATACCTATATGGGATTTAATTCGTCGGTGGTAGATAGTGTGAATAAGACTTTTAATAGTACTTTGCATCCTAGATTAGTAGTCGGTATTACTTCAATTACTGCAAATACTTGTAATGCAACTAGTACATATGTAAATGCTACAGCTGAGGATCAGGCTAGTGCTTCATACCCAGTAGTTTTACTTGTTAGTTCGGATAGCACAATCTATGTCACTCCAATCAATAAGGGTGCACAGAGTTATAACAATGAAACAATAGCAGATTTTCAAATAATTGTTCCAGATAAGCTTGGATCAACAACTGAATATTACTTTTATGCAGAGATAGGAGCTTAAGTAAACTAGTGATTAAATAACGAAGGATAAAAATGAAATCATACTCCAAAAGTTTTGTAAAAGGACTAATTTTGTTAGCTTTTGCGTTGTCATTATCTTCAATAACACTATTTGTAAGTGCCTATAATTATGAGCATGTTAATGTAACCTCGCAAGTTAATATCACAAATGCATTCCCTGAGATTCATTTGGTAGAGGTTGATCAAAACATAGTTCTTAATGCGGGAGGTACAACAACTATCACCTGTAATGCAACAATTAGGGATTGGAATGGGTATAACGAAATAAATAATGTTAATGCAACATTTTACTATTATCTAAATGAATCAAGTGATCCTGATAATAGAAATGTTCATTATACCAATGCTTCTTGCCTTGAAATTGATAATGACGGAGAGTATTGGGCAAACTACTCTTGTAGCTTTGAGTTGTATTATTTTGCGAATAATGGTAGTTGGGATTGTAATGTAACAGTAATTGATGACTACGGATTCACTGACGCTGCAAATAACACTACATCAATAAATGCCTTGTATGCACTTAATGTAACAGATGTTATTGATTATGGAGACTTAAGCGTAACAGATACAAGCGAGAATATCACCGCTACTGTAACTAACTTTGGTAACATGCCGATAAACATAAGTGTTTTGGGCTATGGTTTAACAGAGGGCGATGGGATAGGATTGATTTGTGAACACGGAAATAACATTTCAATAGAAAATCAAAGGTTTTCTGCAATAATCACTGATGGCTGGAATGACAAAACCGTTTTGGATGAATTTGGAAAGGACATGGAGGCTACAATTCCTCAGCCTACTGAAGCGAGTAACCCTGAGACGTTAGATACCTATTGGCAATTGTATGTTCCACCAAATCCATTTGGTGTTTGCACCGGAACTGTGAGATTTACTGCGACAGTGCCATAAATACGTTATATTATAAATACATTATATTTTTACTTAAATTTATATATTTTTCTTCTTAAGTTATTTTATCAAACAGGTGTTTTTTTCTTATTTTTTAAGGGATAGTAAATCAGATTCAAATTTTTTAGATGAGATCTTAAACTAGATGAAATGCTAAATGAAAAACCTCAGCATTTGTGCCTATGTTTTTCATTAATAGAAAAGGATACCTCGTGTTTCAACACGAGGACTTGGTACGCTTTTTTGTAATCAACAACCTCGCTGAACGTAGCGTATGCTTTTATATTACCAACATACCTTGCCCTTTAGGGCGAGGTAGTTGATTTAAAGAGATTCAATTATCTTTTTTCTCATTTCTTTTGGCTCAAGAATTTTTTCTATTTGTTCTGATAACTCTTTTGCTTCAAAAACTTCTCTTAACCAATTTGAAAAGTCATTTTTTGAAAAATTAACGTGTTGGAAAAAAAGGTCTTTTTCAATTACTTCAAGATAATCAATTAACTCGCTAATACTTCTTAGCACAAGACCGTTTTGAAGAGAGAAAACCTTATCTTTTTGTGCGGATTGATGAATGTCAATTTTTTTAATTGAATTTTTATTATTATTCTCATTACTATTCATAAATGTGTTATTATTAGTACTATTACTATTATTAATGTTGTTATTGTTATTATTTTTTCTATTATAACCCTTATTCTTATTTATGATTATCATCTCTTCATTATTTTTTATTCTGAACTTATTTGCTCTGCGAGCGTTGATCTCATTTGGAAATGATTTTCCAAATTCAGATTTTTTTAGAGTAGGTTTTTCAAAGTAAGCATTTTCTTTTGTGTCTTCTTTTTTTGAAATATCAACACTTTCAAGGAATCTTAATGTTTCTCTCAAGTATTTTTTTGCTTTCTCGGTATAACTTTCAATACTTGCTTTATCAATCTCATCGCATGTGGATTTGATTTTTTTAAGCATTTCTTTGATGTTTTGCATCTCTTCAATATTAATCTCTTTTCCACTATCAATCTCTTTTTTGTATCTCAACATATTATTGTAAATATTACTTATTTGAAGTGTTGAAGGCTCTTTATCCGAGAATTGGGTTTCTCCAATAACTTCTGAAGTATAGCTATTGTTTATGTATGGATTGCCATTTAAATCTTTATAATCAAAAGACTTATTTTCTTGAGTATAATTCTTTATTTCATTATCCAAATATACTTTTTTATCCATATCGTCAGTTTTATCTATAAAACTGTTTCCAAATTTTTCCATTTTTAATATATCTTCTCTTTCAATATTAAGCAATTTATCATTATCCTTTGATTGTAGTGTTTTTGAAATCATCTTTTGACCAGTTAAGGAATCTTGATTTTCATCATTTAAACTACTGTTTTTAAGATTGTCAAAAGGATTTGAACTTGAAAATGTACCTTCTTTTTTTGTGGAAACAAAATAATAAACCCCTAATAATCCAGCAAGTATGATTCCAATTATAATAGGTATTTTGAGTGGACTGATTTTTTCATAATTGTCTCCTACTGCAAGTCCTGTAATCCCTGAAACATTTTCATTATTATCTAAAAAGGCTAAAACAATCAGTTTTGAATTCTTAAGGGAGGTAAAATCAGGATAATCTATTAATGAATAGACTAAAGTCTTCTTAGTAAGTTTTGGCTCTTCCCAAAACAGCGTCAAATTATTCTCTATTTTTGGTTTTTCATTAAAAATTATCCCTTCAAAATTATAACTTAAATCATTTGGAAGGACTTCAGTAATAATTACGCTATTAATAGTTTCTTTTGCATTTAATGTTTTCTTTACAGTCTTTACATTTATTGTTTCTTCTGGATAAATCACTTCTGATTCAATGAGTAGTACGTTAATAGTGATTTTTTCTTGTATTGATGTGGAACTATCAACTAGCTCCTTAAACAATTTGTCAGTATAATTGTTTTTAGTTATTAAATAGGTCTTAGACATTTCTTTTATTGCTTGCTCATCTAAAAATTCCTGATAATTTGATGAATCTTTTATTTTAAGCTCTTGTGGCGATTTATCAAATTCAACCTGAGCGTCTTTTAATAACACATCTATTGTATCTGAAAATTCCAACTGTGTTAGATTTTTTGTTTTTAATCCAATTAACTTCTCTTTAATCAATGAAATCTTTTCTTTAGCCGATTTCACTTGTGTCAAAAGACCTACTGATTGAACTACTTCTATATTCTCTGTTCCTGTGATTCTTTTAAAGTATTCTTCTTTTTTATTCAAGTCCAAAATCATCTGGTCTATAATATCTAACTTGGACTCTAAAACGATAATTAAAGAAGGACTTAGACTATAAATCTCGTCTTTGCTAGTATTATCAATTGACTCCTCAGCAATCTTTGGAATGAATGTAGTAAATACTTCCTTTGAAAGCTCTCCTTCATTTCCAGCATCATCTACAGCACTAACTTTATAGTAATAGCTTTTCTTAAATTGAACATCGTTATCATAAAAGTAATTATTGGTAGTGCTTTTGTAGTAATCAATATAATCTACCCCGCCTCCATCCACTCTTCTATATATTCTATATTCAACTATATTGTGATTTCTTTCAAGGGAATATGCCCACGCAAGTCTTGTTCTATCATATTGGTTTGTAACCTCAATACTTTGTATTGGTCCTGGTTTATTGGTATCTATTAAAAATAACTTTCCTTGTGTAATCTGTGTTCCTTCAATACCTGTTAAGTCAATCCCTTTAAAGGAGAAGCTTCCGACTCTTTCAATATTTTGCCCTCTTATTATCATATATCCTTCCCATTTTCTTCCTGAGCCCACTAGTGCAACAAGTTTGGGTGTTGGATCATCATCAAACGTATAACTTAACTCCGGAGCATCAGCAAGGTCTTCTGATGCTACAAGTTCAACATAAACCCTCTCAGACTTCAAAGGAGGTGTTGGGTCAAGGTATATTGAAACTGTTGGGGGAAGATTTATATCAAATGTAATTACATATGGTTCTTCCATATAATTCTCTGAAAAATCTCTACACAATACATATACTGTTTTAGTTCCTTGGCTTAGTTTTTGGCTAGTCGCATTATGTAACCTTTTATCCTCATTAGCATTAAATGTATATTCCATTAAGTTATAGGTTTTATTAGAAAAGCTGTATTTGCAAATAGATTCTCTATCTACTTCTAAAAATAAATCTAATCTTGGTTCATAAATAATACCACCAATAGTAGCATTAAGTATAATCGGAGGATTATTTCTTTTTGTAACTGTAATTGATACATTTTTACTTATAGAAGTGCCATTATCAGATGCGTTAAAAAGCACACTAAAAATGTTTGTTTTATTCTCTATTAGGCTTGGATCTATTTCCCATATGAATTGTGCAAAGCTTTCGTTTATCTTTACTATCTCTCCAAAAGTAACATTCTTTTCAAAAATGGATGTACCATTAACATTTTGCAAACTTATATTTAAAGTAAGTATTTCGTCCTCAAAGAGATTAGGATTATAAGGTGTTATTTCTAAAGCTAGAGAATTTACAAAAGATACACTTATGAAAAAAGATAAACATAATGAGATGAGTATATACATACTCTTAAAATTAATTTCTTTTTTCAACATCCTAGTTTTGTTTTTAATTGACATTTTTGTTAGTAATATTATTTTTTTATTTTAGTAGATATATTTTCATCTTTTTTAAGTGCAGTCTTGATAGCATCCTCTATATAGTCGTTTAAAGTCTTTCCCTTAAGAATTGCAACTATCTTAGCTTTAGTATGAAGTTCTTCATCCAGTCTTACATTAAGCTGTTTTATAGGCATCTGAAATCTCTTTTTTGTTTTTCTAAAAATTGTTTTTCTAAATATTGAATTTCAGGCTTAGTCAAAAATACATTGAGCATTCATTTGAAAATTATTAGTTCTTAATCTAGGTTTTAGCATAAGTGCTATTTAAATATTTCTATATTTAGATATTAAAATATTTTGCTAGCAAAATAGCAGGGAAGTCCTCAAAAAAAGTCATTCCTTTTAGAAGTTTATGTAAATCTTGTCTAATTCCTAGCCCAAAATAAGCTCAAATAGTTAGTTTAATATAGTTTAAGGTAAGTTTAAAATCTAATTTTAGATCTAGAGCTAAGTGGGCTAAAAATCCTAAGTATGCCCCATTATGCCCCATTTCAAAATCAGCTCAAGTTATAAATATATGCTAATTTTTGAGTGCGCCCAATTCCTGTGCCAATCTCTTAAATAGACTTGATTTCATGAAATCCTGATCATTTGTATACTTTGGTCTTGAGATCAAAGTAAGAAGAGACGGACTACCATAACTTTTAACTCCTTCAACCTTGAACTATCTGCAAGCTACCTTCTAGCATTTATGTTTAGGTTTTTCATTCTTAATTAAGCTAGAGTTCAAACTGGAGATTCAATCAAAATGTTATTAATTGCATTCAAACTATAAAGACCCAAAAACAAAACGAATAAACAGTATCTCCGATAGAAAAATGACTCCTCCCAAGTACTCGAAAAAAAGCAC
>CAZQHF010000013.1:0-12840 GCA_964593535.1 uncultured Candidatus Saccharibacteria bacterium | reverse complement strand
ATATATATTTTTATATGCTATACTGAATAGTAGTTTACGAGTGTTTTAAATATTTTTTCACAAAGAAGTTATAAAAGATTACGAGACTTAAATAAGTTTATCCATAAATAATAATGGAAAAAGGTACAGTAAAAAAAGTTACCGACAAAGGCTTTGGCTTTATTGCAATCGAAGGAGCAGAGAAAGATATATTCTTTCATGAGAACTCTCTAGAGGGTGAATTAGCTGAAAGAAAGCTTAAAGAAGGTGATAAGGTATCCTTTGAAGTAGAAGATACTCCAAAAGGACCTAATGCTGTTAATATCAAACTTCTAAAAGAGTAATCTTTTTGAGATTTAATAAGCATATAGAGAGGAGGTAGAAATACCTTCTCTTTTTATTAATTACTTGAGTTTTTAGATATTTGTATCAAGACATTTTGATGTAAATGGTGTATAATAGAGGGAAATTTGTAAATTGATTTAATAGATTGTTGAAGACATTTATTGTTCAATTATATTAAATTGTCAAAAAATATAAATGGTAGAAAAGCCGAGGTTCAATAGAGTCATTAATTTTGCACTTGTTTCTGCCATTATTGCTTCATCTTTTGTTGGAAAACCTAGTCATGGTCATGGTTCTGATTTGCATACATCGCCAGAAGAATCAAATCCTCCAATAATAGAACCGTATAGTGAAGATCTTTTCATTCAAGAGCTAAATGCGACTTATGTGCCTCCAGAGTGTTGGCAGCCTTCTCTTACTCTATCACCAACCGAAGAAATAGTACGAGAATTTAATCAATCTGTAGTAGAGTTCTCTGAGTGGAAGGAGTACACTCTGGAGGCTGTTGAAGATATGGAACCTGGATACACAGGTGTTGTTCCCAAAGAATCTTCTTTATACATGATTCCTTTAAAAAAAGATAACTTTGTTGAAAATAAAGATGGAAAATATGTAAAAGAGACAAAAGTAGGAAAAGATACGAGATTTGAAATTGCTCAAGTCAGAACATTAAGAGGACCTAATGGTGAGAGTGTAAGAGTTGGTGCCGTTGCAAATACATTTGGAGAACATTCTGTATCTATCCTACTTCTGAGCGCAACTGATATATATGGGAATGTACAGAAATTTGTTAATGAGAGTCAAGAAGATGAGAGAACCGTATCATATATTGTCTCAGAGGAATCAATATATCCGAACAAAATTTCTAATACCTTAAGAGCTTTAAAGAACATATCAGAATATCAGTTAGAAAATGGACCAATGGTTGCAGGTCAGATACAATCATATTTGGATATGATTGGACTAGAAGATCCCAGTGAGATTTCAAAGTATAATGTTGGTCTTACAAGTGGGAAGTCAGAAGTAAGAGGTGGTGGAGTATGTGCTATGGCAACTGCCATATCTACTTTGGTAAATATTTCTTCAGGTGGTAATCCAAATATTGTTGAGCAATGGGCACATCTAATCAGGTATTCACAGGGCCCTTTTAGTCCATCTGAATACAAAGTAGATGCAACTGTTGGTTTAAATCCGACATATGATTTTAGATGGATACAAGAGGAGACTAAGTATTTAAAGGTTAATATACATTTATCACCTTCTGATATTGCATATGAAGATACAAATTCTAACGGTGTAGGAGGACTTTCAGATGCTAATTTAATTATTAATATTTCATTTACTGATCGTATTCCTAAAAATCAGGTTGAGTACATACAAAATATTTTAGAAGACTATAACGTATTTAGAGAAACAAGACATAATGATACTCTTTATTCTGACAGAGGTGGTGTAAATGTAAAAATGTATCATATGACAGAGTCTATGGCGGCAGTGGATAATCTATATAGTGCAGAGGAGATTAGACACTTTGGAGAGTATATTGAAAGGAACGAAGATATACAAAACATATTTGAATTACAAGATGCTGTAAATAATGTTCCTGCTGGTTCAGATATGAGGTTAGATGAATATTTATACACAACAAAGTGGTATAGAAATTTTGTGAACGATGAAAATAAAGAGGATGTTAATAGAATACTTAGCTTAGTTTCTAATACTCGTATAGAGGGCCAACCTTTACAATGTGTTGGGTTTGTGATGCTATCATCATGGCTTTATCCAAGTTTAGATATCCCATATGTTGGTGGAATTCCTGCAGATAGTGCAAGAGGCCTTATCCCTCCCGAATTAAGGAACTATACATATAATGGTAAATTTTCCATGTATTCTGGTATTTCAAATACTATTGCGGTAGTAGGTAAATCCCTTCCTCTAGAGGATTATGAATCAGGTAATCTTTTTGTTAGGGTAGATGGTGGTAAGATGGCTGGCTCTGGAGAACCTACAGGTCATATTGGAGTTATTCTTGGTAAAACTCTAGATGAAAATGGTAAAACTGTTTTACTTGTTGCTGATGCAAATAGACATAATGATGGAAAAATAAGGATCTTTGAGGTGAATGAAAGTAATGTAGAAGAGATTTTCGGTTATCCGAATGTTTATATTCTCAAACATGCGAACTAACTTCATACAATTGGAAACTGAAACACAATAATCAGATTAAAGTATCCTGAACGAGTATTTAGAAAAGGATGATTCTAAGTTTCAGTATGTTTGTGAAATGGTTTTATGAACCCCTTCATAATTTTTTCTGTACAATATATATATTGAATGATATAATTAAACTTGTTTAATGTAGATTTTACGAAATTAAGCACCTTTACGGTTTAAATTTATTTTCGGTTTTCTATATATAACTGAAAATAAAATAAATAAGTACAGCCGTGAATAATTTTCACTCAAATAATGGCGGATACCGCCAAAATAGACATTCTAGTTATTCTCATGGGAGAAGATCTGGATATAATAAAAATGTAATAAGTACTGATAAACTAATTGCTAAAGCAATTGATAGTGAACCAGTAAATATGTTTGTAGATGATTACAACTATTCTCAATTTGATATTACCCAAAATCTTAAGAAGAATATATATGATAAGGGATATAGTAATCCTACTAAGATACAATATGAGGCAATACCTTTAATTATAGAAGGAAAGGATATTTTAGGCCTTGCTAGTACTGGATCTGGTAAGACTGCAGCTTTCTTAATTCCGTTGATTAACAAAATTAGTAAAAATAGAGACAATAAAATATTGATATTAGAGCCTACTAGGGAGTTAGCATCTCAAGTACAGGATGAATTTAGACAATTAGCAACGAATACTGGTCTTAAAAGTGTATTAATTATAGGAGGAAGCAGTTTTAGAACACAGATAAGTATATTGAGAAAAAATCCAGAGTTTGTAATAGCTACACCTGGTAGATTGAAAGATTTGTCCCAGAGAGGTGTTATAAATCTATCCATCATTAATAATGTTGTATTAGATGAAGTGGATAGAATGTTAGATATGGGTTTTGTAGATGATATTAAATCAATAATTGGAGAACTTGATAAGAACCGACAATCTCTTTTCTTTTCAGCTACTATGAATAGGAAATCTGAAGAGATAGCTAATACATTGCTTCATAATCCTGTTAAGATAGAGGTTGAGAAACAGGCTCCTGGTAAGAATGTTGATCAAGATGTTGTTAGATTAGAAAAAGGAGAGACTAAATATGATGTTTTGCTTAAGCTTCTTAAACAAGAAGAATTAAAGAAAGTATTAGTATTTACATCTACTAAAAGAAATGCGGATAGATTATGCGACAAATTATATGATGACAAGATTCATGTAGAGGCTCTGCATGGTGATAAGAGACAGAATCAGAGAATGAAGATTATTAATGATTTTAAACAAGGTAGAATTGATGTTTTAGTGGCTACTGATGTAGCTTCTAGAGGTTTGGATGTTGATAATATTACACATGTTATTAATTTTGATATGCCCCAGTCATATGATGATTATATTCATCGTATTGGTAGAACTGGTAGAGCTGGGAAGAAGGGTTTTGCACTTACATTTGTATAAACTATTAGTTAACTGTATCTAAGTAACTTTTTATGAAGTTGTTAGCTCCATCTACTTCTGTACTACCCATTGTTATACTAGGGAATCTATTTACTTCTAGTATGTATGGAAGTTGTGTATTTTTGTCTACAATAATATCTGATTTAGACCATGATAGACCCAATGCATTTCCTGCATTTAATGCAATATTTTTTATCTCTTCCGGTATATCAGATATCTTCACAAAATGTTCTGTAGCACCTGCTCCTGCATTATTTCTGTAGTCGCCTTTTTTAGGATAACTTCTTTCAGCTGATACTACCTTGCTATTTGCAACCAATACTCCCCAATCGTATTCATTTGTTATGTATTGCTGGAATAGAAAGTTATGGCTATCTTTCTGTCCATTAATCTTTTGAATTAATTCTTCTCTTGATGATATATATGCAGAATTAAGGCTTCTACAACCTTTTGTGTCTTTCATAATTAATGGATATCCACATGTATTCTCAATATTCTCTAAATGATTCATTATCTTTGATCGTTCTAGATAGTAGGTATTAGGACATGGTATGCCATTTAATACAAAATTCATGTAGACTGTTACATTTGATGTACTATGTTCAACGAATGTATTTGGTACTTTGAAATTGTCTAGGTAAAGTTTTACTGTAGTAGCTAAATCTCCAGTTGTCCAGTATGATGACAGCCATACAGCAGAGAATGTTTTAATATCTCTTCCTTTGTGCAATATTGATACTTTATTGTCCTTTATACACAACTCTAATGAACTGTAATATGCTTTTGTTAATTTAACTGGTAAATCTTTTATTATCTCATCAATGTGTTTTATTGGAGGAAGTACTAGTAACTCTATTTCTTTCAGATTTTTGTGCATATTAAAAATGAATTAAGTTAATAGTTAGTGGAGGTTGAATCTTGAATATATTAGGGCTTTGTGCAGTTGACTTACAATTTCCAGATTAGTTTCTTGAAATTTACCTTTATTGTTTCTCTATGATTGAATCTCTACACTGATTAAATCAAATAATGAGTAAAATGTCTTTACTAAGTGATTCATTAATCTCTCTTGTTAAACTCCTCCGTTCCTTCAGAATACATTACATATTAATCTAACAAGGGTTTGATATTCTCCTTTCCAAGATTAGGGTGTTTTTCTCTTACGTTACGGATATATTCAATGATATGGTAATCAACGTTCATATGTCTTGAGTTGTGTGGTCTGGTAGCTTGAGGTATTAGTGAGTATATATTTTTGTTGGAGTCTAAAAATATCTTTCTCTATCGGAATATGGTTGCCTTTGAGATTTTGAAAGCATCAATGGTAGGCTGAGTACCATACTTGAAGTAGCACTCAATTACCTGCAATCTGAGTTTAGCGGTATCAGATTGATTAAACCGTTTGGAATTGATGATGTGGTACATAGAAGAATTGTCCACCTTTAGTTTGTAAGTTAGACAGTGGATTGGAGTGTACATTGTACTCTGGTTTTAATTTAACTAGAGTCTCATATGTTTCGTAACTTGTGCAAACACTTGTAAATAATATATAATTCTAGCTGGAGTTGTAGTAGGACCCATGTGCTTTTCCTACCCGATGGCAAGGAACTCCCGTAAAGCCATAGACAAGGCAGGGGTTTTCTAGGAACCTCTGTCTTGGGTACAGGACTGTAACTTGGGATATATACAGTCTTGTATTTTAAAATAAACAGAACTAGTCAATGTAAATACCATATAAGGTATTTACGCTTTTTAAAAGTATGGCTAGTTCTGTTTTCTCTTTCTATACCCTACTTTGTTTTTCCATCTGCAAAGACATTGGACCAATCTCCGCCATATATAGGAGAAAGCACAGGAGTATATTAGGAATGAAAGCACAATCTCTTAAGTATATAAATGTATTAGCATAAAAGTATAGAAGAAAAGGAGAAGAAGACAACACACATGATTACAATGATATCCCCTATCTTATAGATACTACAATTTCTTAAAATAGTATATTAATTATCATATCTCTTACCAAAGGAGCTTACTCTTACATTTTCGTTAACTACATGCAATTGATTAAGAAGTATATCTTTCATTTGTTCTGTAAACTTCATCGTACCTGAAATATTAAATACAGGGTTATCATAATGTTCTAATAGCTCTTCTAAAGTATCATTAGTTATTTTTTACCATGATATTTCTGTATAGTAAAAGATTTCATGCTCTTTACCATACCATCTAATTCTTCTCCAAATATATATTCATCATCTTTATTGAATACAAGAGAATTTACATTTTGTGCTTCTTTTTTAATCTCTTCTATAATTAATTTTATGTATATGTCAGTTCGATATTTTAAATGTCAAGCTATCCATTTATAATAGATACTCGTCAATCATTAATCTCTCTCCAGATTACACTTGAACTATATTCCCCTGTTGATAAATCCATTATTGCTCTAGCAGAAGATGGGAGTAGACATGAACTTAGTATTGTATTGTCATTTAAATCTTCTATCTCCTTTAAGTTGAAATTTCCATTACTGTCAATAAAATCTTCTAAGAAAGGACCAACTACTGTTACATCTTCTCTATTCCCCTTTATAATATCAAAGCCACATAGAAGTTCTAAATATTCATATTCCCTAAATTCATATAGTTGAACATCTATAATAATCATTCTATATGCATATTCAGGTATTCTTCCTGTATCTTCTATTTCCCCTTCTATCTTTTTTTCCAATACATACATATAGTCATTGAGATCGCTTTCAGATATATTATATTTCTCTAATTTTCTTAGAAGATTAGTATATTTTTTTTTGAATGGATCTGATTCAAATCGCTCTGGCATACATGATATGTATTACAATTTTTAATGAGGCTGATTATACCCTATAAAACTTTTTTGAGGAAGTGGTTCTTTGTAAAATAAGCCATTTTTTCTCTAAGAATATCAAAAATTAATCAGACTATTAGATTGTTTTTTGATTACTATATTTCTAGGATTGAAAATATCCTTATTAACAATCATGGTAGCACTCTCTCTTCTTAATAAAGTCCCCTACTCTGAATCCTTTTATAAATATTTATCAAGATTTTCTTTCAGAGAATATAGATAAAAATACTTTAAATGGTTTAAATAGAGAAGAAAAACCAAGTGTACAGTTTTGTGTAGATCCTTATCCAGTAAGCAGTAATCCGTTCTCAAAGACCAAATGAAGTTCCATATAAAGGGAGGCATGTTCAGATAGGAATTAATTTAGCAACAGGTGGGAAGGATGTTTATAGGATTAAAACTGCAAGTTTGTATGAGCAGGTTTTTTCAGATTTTGTAGAATTTGTTAACTCTGGTGAAAAGGATATGGTTTTTAAATTAGAATAAATTGGTAAGATAATTGCATAGTAGTACATTTATCTGAAGGCATAACAATAAATATATTTATGTTAGAAACAATAGAGAAATTATTATATTCAAAAGTAATAATTCTCAATGTATAATCATTTATTTTATGAAAATATCAAAATCAGAATATCTTATGTATCTTGATGCTCCAATGCATCTATGGGCATATGTACATAAAAAGTTAGATTCTACTGTAATAGATACTTTTACAAAACATCTATTTGAACAAGGATATCAAGTTCAAAAATATGCAAAAGAATATATAGAAAAGATATTAATTCCAGATCTCTATCATAATACCAAGGAATTTTATCTTGAAGTAACAAAATCAGATGGATTATTTGAAGCAAGGATAGACCTTCTTGTTTTTAATGAAAAGGAGGAAAATTGGGATTTAATTGAAATAAAAAGTACCAATGATATCAAACCTATTCATCAAAAAGATTTGACTTTTCAATATCTCATTTTTGCTAAATACTATAAAATTGGTAAGTGTTATATTTTACATTTAAATAAAGATTATGAAAGAAAAGGTCAATTATCTATTAAAGAATTATTTACATTAACAGATATTACCAAAAGGATTTTAGAATTGGTAGAAACTGTTAATATTGAAAGATTTAAAGCATTAGAGGTGGCTCAACAAAAAGAGTATAATGAGATTGAACCATGTATTAAACCAAAGAAATGTCCATGTAAAGAGCTGTGTCATCCACTTCTTCCTAATTATTCAATTTATGATATTTCTCGTATAAGTAAGGGGAAAGTGAATTTTCTTAGGGGGAATTACTCAAATGATATAAAGGATGTGCCTAGTGACAGACACTTAGGCAGATTTGCACTTACTGAAAATCAAAGAAGACAGGTAGATGTGGCTCAAAGAGATACTCCATTTATTGATATATTTGAAATCAAATCTTTCTTAAAAGAACTTAAATATCCTTTGTATTTTCTTGATTATGAGAGTTTTAATCCTGCTATTCCTATGTATGATAATTATAAACCATATGATCAAATGCCTTTTCAATACTCTTTGCATATTAAAGAATCAAATGATTCAGACTTTAAACATAAGGAATATTTAGAGTGTTTACCCGTTGACCCTTCTATTGGCTTGATAAAGTGTCTAAGAAAAGATATTCCTTTAGATAACGGGTCTATAATAATTTGGAGTAAGTTTGAAAGAACTCAAAACAATGCTATGAGCAGAAGATATCCGGAGCAATCTGAGTTTATTGAGAATATCAACTCTAGACTTTGGGATTTGATGGAAATCTTTAGAAAGCCAATGTTTGCTCTTCCAGAATTTAAAGGTAGCTATTCAATTAAAAATATTTTACCTGTTCTTGTTCCTGAACTTACTTACAAAGGTATGCCTATTGCAAATGGATCTGTTGCTATGACAAAGTGGGTACAAATGGTTTATGGAGGTGGGATTACAGCTATGGATTATTCAGAGTCTGAAGAGGATTTTTCTACAGAGGCTATAGATATTCCTAAAGAGGTTGTAGATAAAGAAGAGGTGAGAAAGAATCTTTTAGAATATTGTAAGTTAGATACTTGGGCTATGGTTAAGATTTTAGAGAAAGTTGAGTATTACTCAAGAACAATATGACAAAAAAGCTTTATTTAGAACTACCAAAGCTATTTAATGCAATATGCTACTACAACAAAACTAGGAAATGGGGCAGATTGTGGGAAGAAATGAGAAACAGTTTGTTAGCATTATACCCTGAGAATTAGTTAATATTAGAAGTTTGTTCACTAGAAGTTTCTTTAGGCAAAACCTCGGGTAAGCCGATTCTACTAAAGTAGTTAGCAAATCTTTGAGACATATTTTCTCGGAATAAGGTATCTATTGTTGCAAGATATTTAGAAGTTTTTAGAGAATAAAGAACACTTCTGGGAATTGTCACATATCTCTTGAAATCTGCTACTAATTCTGGAACCTGAAATTCTTCATATAGCATAAGGTAGTGATAGCGAGGGTTTTGGTTCGAAACTATTTTATCCCAGTCTTTGGAGCTGTAACTTTCAGAAATGTAGCCGAGGTCACTTAAGTGAGAGCCGTTTTTCAAGCTACTTGCCAAAAATAACGGTATTGCAAGTATATAATCTAAATGTTTGTCTTGTTTCCCATTTTCGTTACTTCTGTCTTTGTAATCCTGCTCTAAATCACAATCTTGTGATAAAACAGCAATGTATTGAGTTGTTATCAAATTTAATTTGTTTACAGCATTCTTTTCATCCATCTCAAGAATGGGATATTCAATATCTTTATATATATCTCCCTGCAAGACCCTTTCGAAGTTATGTTGTATATATATTGTTTCAACTGGCTGTAACATTGGAGAGATTGAAAGTTCTAATTTTTATTGAGCTTCTGGTATATCTTGGCTCTTGAGATATTTGTTTGGATATCTTATTCATTGAAATCAAGAGTTCGGATGAATGTAATCTTTTATCGGTAGGTTTGATTATGTTTTTTTTCTCAATTTTTACAGATTGTTTTTTCATTGCATAAGTGCTCTTAATTTATTTCCGATGCTATTCTCAAAACATTCAGTGATAGTCTCGTTATAGGATTGGACTTCATCTTTGATGGAATCAACATTAATCTCTTCATTTGTATACAAATCATAGTCTAAAACAAACTCTTTTTTAGCAATTGGATTAGGATACTCACTGTTAAACATTCCATACTGGAATCTTAATAAAGTATGACCGAAACTAAACTCAGAGATATTCATCAGTCGTAACGGTTTTGCGTTATTGATAACTCCTTCATATACCGGAATTATTTTACTATTAAAATAGTCCTTTAATTCGAAAGTTCCACCTTCTGGAATATAAATTTGATTAATATAACGTAAGCCTACTCTTTTCGTAGTATTTAATGGAAATATCTCTCGGTAAGTTGAAAAATACTTTTCAAAGGATGAATAGAAATCTGAAAAATTTGTATAAATAGTAGTTTCATAAAGGAAACTTGCTGAATCACAAACGACAAAATTCTTTGCATCAGAATCTATGAAGCGTAGTCCCTCTCTTGTTGTATTAGTTTTAACTGTAGGAGATGAATCTGGTCCAAAAATTACCTCGAAATCTTGACCTTTTAGAATTTCACATTTGGGGAAATCAGTCTTCATCCTCTCTTGTATAAGTTTACGAGAGACAGAATCATCCCACTTCTCCAATGGATTAAAATCAACTTTCAAAATTACATTGGAAAGGTAGTTTCTTTTGTAAGTAATGGCTTTCTTAGTCATATTTATCCTAATTATATACTTCTAAGATTCAAAGAGCAATTTTTATTCAGAAAATAGGTAATAGGAGAAATATATGCAAATTTGACAAATAAAAGTATAATTAGCAAATATATAAATATAAAAATATGGATACTAATAACAAACCTACAAACGAACTCTTTACTCAATACCTAAGTGAAGTATCCTCAAAATATTCAGATACAAATACTTCAGAATATGGATATAGAACACCTTTTGAAATTTTCCTAAAAGAGATATTCAGTGAAATTAAGGTAAATAAAATAGATCATGATGCTAAAGCTGTTGGAGGTAATAAACCAGATTTTGTTTTGTCTAAAGATAGTGTTCCTTTACTCTATATAGAAGTAAAAGATATCGGAGTATCACTAGATAAAATTGAAAAGTCTGAGCAACTATCTAGATACTATGGTTATGATAATCTTGTATTAACAGATTATCTTGAGTTTAGATTCTATAGAAATGGCCTTAAGTATACCGAACCTATCTCTATAGCTTCATATGATAAAAAAGAAAGAACACTTACATATAATCCAGAGAACTTTGAACTGTTAAGAAAAACTTTAATACAGTTTACTGAATCACATAAAGAACCTATTAAATCTGGTAAACATTTAGCAAAGATAATGGGTGGTAAGGCATATCGTATTAGAGAGAATGCTAGAGAGATGCTCAGTAGTCCTGATAAGGAAAAAAGAAGCATCTATAAAGTATATGAGACCATGAAAAGGCAACTCATACATGATATGTCTACTGATGACTTTGCTGATATGTATGCACAAACACTTGTGTATGGGTTATTTGTTGCTAGATTCCATGATACTTCGCCAGATACTTTTACCAGGTCAGAAGCTAGGGATTTAGTCCCAGCTTCAAATCCATTACTTAAACATTTCTTTGATCATATTGCTGGAGTAGATTTTGACGACAGATTGGATAGTATTGTTGACGAGCTATGTAGAGTATTTTCTCATTCAGATATATCAAAACTCATGAATAATTATTACGGTACGGAAAAAGGCTCTAAAGACCCTGTGATACATTTCTATGAGGACTTTCTACAGGAGTATGATAGTAAGAAGAGAAAAGAATTTGGTGCTTACTACACTCCACTTCCAGTTGTTAAATTCATAGTAAAATCTGTAGACCATATACTTGAGAGAGATTTCAAGTTAGCAGGTGGTTTAGCAAATAGTTCTAAGAGTGGAGAAGAACATGTTGTACAAATATTAGATCCAGCTGCAGGCACAGGGACATTTCTAACGGAAACAATCAAGCTTATACATAATAGACGAATAAAACAATCTGGTAATTGGCCTAGTTATGTTTTACACGAAGTACTTCCAAGACTATTTGGTTTTGAGATTATGATAGCTCCATATACTATTGCTCACCTGAAGATGAGTATGTTGCTTAAGGAAACAGGGTTTAAGTATTTTAATAATAGAAGATTAGGAATATATCTTACAAATTCCTTACAAGAAGGGAATACCCTTGAAGATTTGTTTGAAAGTTTTGGATTGGCAGAGAGTATTTCTGATGAATCAAAGGAGGCTTCCAAAATAAAGAGAGAAAAGCCAATAATGGTTGTTTTAGGAAATCCACCATATTCAGGTGAAAGTTCCAATAAAGGTAAGAATTTCGAGTGGATAGATAGCCTTTTAGATGATTATAAAAAAGAACCAGGAGGGCTTGAGAAACTTAATGAGAGAAATTCTAAATGGTTAAATGATGATTATGTAAAGTTTTTAAGGTTTGGTCAATATTTTGTTGAAAAGAATAAAACTGGGGTTGTTGCATTTATAAATCCTCATGGATTTCTTGATAATCCAACATTTAGAGGCATGAGATGGAATCTTCTAAAAACATATGACAAGATTTATATTTTAAACCTTCATGGAAATGCGAAGAAAAAAGAAGTGTGTCCTGATGGTTCTAAGGATGAGAATGTGTTTGATATTCAACAAGGAGTATCCATAAATATCTTTGTTAAAACAGGGAAGAAGAAAGATGATGAACTGGCGCATGTATTTTATACAGACGTTTGGGGAGTTAGAAGTCAGAAATTTGAATATCTTACAGAAAAAGACCTTGAACAGATTAAATGGAAGAAGATAGAGAATAAAGCACCTATGTATTTCATGGTTCCTAGAGATTATGAATTAGAAGAGGAATATAATAAAGGATTTAAGGTGGATGAA
>CAZQHF010000012.1:0-13864 GCA_964593535.1 uncultured Candidatus Saccharibacteria bacterium | reverse complement strand
CTCTCTCGATTATAACTTTCATATATGATATTCTTGTATATATACAGTTTAAACTGTCCATTTTGTTATGAAAGAATATATTTTAACTCAAGTAGGGCCTATACCCGAAGAAGATATTACAGTAGGAGATCAAGTTGAATATCCCAATGATACATATGGGGAGATAAGTAAAACTGGTGTTAATATCCCATGGGGTTGGATAATTTTAGCTATTGTCATATTGGCAATTGCTATATATTCATTCTTAAGAATTAAAGATAGATTAAAAAGGAAGGATAGAAATGAAAAAGCAAAGAATTGGGTCCTTTTTGAAGTAAGAGTACCAAGAGGAAATGAAACGGAGATAGGGGTGGCTGAAAAGATGTTTTCCAATCTTATTGGAATAGGGGGAAAGGGCAAAGGGCTTGCAGAAAAGTTTACTGTAAACAACAGTATTAGTTTTGAGGTAGTAGGAACACCTGGGCTTATAAACTTCTATGTATACTGTCCTAAGAAATTTGCAGAGCATGTAGAAAAACAAATTCTTGGGTCATATCAAGATTCTGATGTGAGAAAGGTTGAAGAGTACAATATATTTGAGAAAGGAAGTGAAGTTGCATATACAAAGTTGCAGTTATCAGAAGAAAGTTACTGTCCTGTTAAAGTCGCTTCTGATTTCACAGGTGACCCTATGGCTAATATTCTTAGTGCTTTAAGCAAGATGTCTAAGGGAGAGGGTGCAATAGTTCAGATTGTAATATCCCCATCTGATAACAAATGGCAAAAGAATGGGGAAGGGTTTGTTAAAAAGATTCAGAATAATAACTCTGATCCGGAAAAGAAAAAGATAAATGTAAGTGAAGAGAAGTTACAGGCAATACAAAAGAAGATTAGTAAAAATGGTTTTATTACAGATATTAGAATTGTTACTACTGCTCCTGACAAAGAACTTGCTAAGATGCATTTAGACAATATTGTTGGTGCATTTGATCAGTATAGTAATCCAGGGATTAATAAATTCAAGAAGGTTGAAATAAAGGGAAAGAAAAAAGAGGAGGAATTTATGTATGATGTAATATACAGAAGACCTCCACTAGAATCTAGTAGTATTTTAAATGTTGAAGAACTTGCTGCTGTATATCACTTTCCTAATAAAGATGTAACTATTCCTAATATTAACTGGCTTCTTGCAAGAGAGCTTCCTGCTAGCAATGAAATAAGTTCAGATATTCATTCTAAGGATACAATATGGGTAGGTAATAATGTGTTTAGAGGTAAGGTTAAAGCTATATGTTTTCAAAGAGATGATAGAAGGAGACATGCATATATACTAGGGCAGACAGGTACTGGTAAGTCATGGCTGATGGTAAGAATGATTATTCAGGATATATATAATGGTGATGGAGTCTGTTTTATAGATCCTCATGGAGAAACTGCAGAGATGATTCTTGAAAGAATTCCACCAGAGAGAGCTGATGATGTCATATATTTTAATGCTGGCGATTTTGAGAGGCCTTTTGGTTTAAACATCTTAGAATTTTATAATGAGCAGCATAAGCACCAGATTGTAAACAGTTTTATAGATCTCCTTATACGTCTCTTTGACCCTCATAATCAAGGGTATGTTGGTCCAATGATGCAACAGGCAGTAAGAAACTCTATGCTTACTGCAATGAGTGTACAGGGCTCTACACTGATAGAGGTTGTTAGAATGCTTCAAGATGAGAAATGGGTATATGAAAAATGGCTTCCTCTTGTTAAGGATGAGCTTGTAAGAAGGTATTGGACTGATCAAGTTGCTAAAACAGATGCAAAAACAAAATCAGAAAGTCTTGGCTACTTTATTAGTAAGTTTGATAAATTTACTACGAATTTGGCTATTAGAAATATAATAGGGCAGTCTAAATCTTCTTTTGATTTTAGAGAGATAATGGATACAGGAAAGATTTTGATCGTAAATCTTTCCAAAGGTGCTCTTGGTGAGGAGAATATGTCTTTCATTGGTCTTTTACTTGTTCAAAAACTTCTTGCAGCAGCACTAAGCAGAGAAGATATCCCAGAGGATAAAAGAAAGGACTTCTTCTTTTATGCAGATGAATTCCAGAATTTTGCAACACAGGAATTTACATCTATCCTTTCCGAGGCTAGAAAATATAGATTAAATCTTACATTGGCACATCAATACATTGGTCAGCTTCCTGAGGATATTAAAAATGCAGTATTTGGAAATGTAGGGTCACTGTTTATTACCAGATGCAGTAATGAAGATGCTCAGTTTCTTGAGCCTCAGTTTGAGACATATGTTAAAGGTACAGACATAATTAATCAGAGTCTTGCACATTACTATGTAAAGATGCTGACGAATAGTTCATATCCAAGTCCCTTTTCTCTTGACACAAGATATGGGCCTAAATATGTAAATGAAACAGGTTTTGATTTAAAAGTTAATCCTGAGGTTAAAGATATTATTACTAAAATGTCTAGATTAAAGTATGGGAGGGATATAAACCTGGTTAATATGGAAATAAACAGAAGAGCAGATTTAGATAGAGTAGAGAATGAATCTGCACAGAATAATCCATCAGGCTTTCCTCCTATTGATTTTTAGTAGTGCATAATTTACTTCTTTTTGGTAAAATCATTCTGTTTTAGGGAGTATAGCTCAGTTGGCAGAGCGCGGTTCTTATAAAGCCGTGGTCGATGGTTCGATTCCATCTGCTCCCATTTTGTTTAATGAATATTGGTTATTACAACTCCTTAAGTAATCTCTCTGCTTCTGGTCTATTGTCTGTAATTAGCCCCAGGTACTTTTCTGTAGTAGATAGTCTTTTATGACCAACTAATTTTGATACTGTTACTAAACTTACACCCTTTGCTAAATGATGTGCTATAAATGTATTTCTAAGATCATTTACCTTAGCATTTTTAATACTTGCTTTCTCAAATGCTTTATCTATAGCTGTCCTTATATTTCTTACAAGCAGTGGCCTTCCATTCTTTGTTACATACAAAGTATCATCTTCTGTTTCAGGTCTTATTTCTAAATATGCATCTATTGCTTTTTTAGCAGATTTGTTTAATGGGACCTTTCTTGCAGCATGACTACCTGATGCTTTTATGTAAAGGAAATCTACACCCTCTTTTGACCTTCTTATATCATCAATTGTTAGAGCTGCAAGCTCTCCAATTCTTATACCAGTTTGAAGAAGTACTTCTACAATTGAATACAGTCTAATATCTCCTCTGCTTACATCCCGCAGTGCTCTATACTCCATCTCAGAAAGTACTCTAGGGGGTTTTGTTTCAAACTTAGGATGTGCAAGTTTCTCTGCAATATTATCAGTAACTACAGAACGCTCAAGTAAAAATCTATAAAAAGTTCTTGTGCTATTTATTTTTCTAGAAATACTCTTGGGAGTATAGTTGTTGTCCTGTAAGTGTTTCTTATATGCCTCTAAATCTACAATTGTAGTATCCTGTAACCTATTTATCCCTCGTGATGAGAAAAAGTTTAATAGTTGTTCAATATCTTTTGCATATGCAATGATTGTTGATTCAGACCTTCCTTTATTGCGAAGCTCGTTAAGAAACTCTTCTTGACATTTGGCAAATTGAGGATTTAATACCTTTTCCAATTTATTAAAGATGTTAATTTAAAGCATTGTAGTATATAACTATGAGATTATAACACTGGTTGGAAGAGAATAGCAATAATAAAAACTATTGTGCTATTTTGCTTATCTTTTTGTACTCTGATAATATTTTGTTATGGAAAAAACTATTAATATAAGGAGGATAAATAGAAAGAGGGAAAGCAGAAACAGTACAGGATTTTCAAAAATATCAGAGCATTGGCTGTTTAAAGTAAGTAGTATCGCTATTTCTACCCTAGTTCTTTATTTTGTTTTAAATTCTGTAAGAATTACTATTCAGAAAGTGGATATTCTTAAAAGGGCTGAGAAAGAGGTTCAAGAGTTAAGACTTGAAAATCTTCATCTCTCAGTAGGAATTGAAGAGATGTCAAGTGATAAATACTTGGAAAAAGAGGCAAGAGATAGACTTAATTTTGGGGGGAAAGATGAGATAGTATTTGTTATACCTGATAGTACATTAGAGATGGCAAAGAGGGAGGTAGAAGAAATTATAGCCCCTTCGCAAGAGTCTATTTATGAAAGTGGGGGTAATTTTGAAGAATGGGTTTCTTTTGTTTTAAACGGAGTTTGAAATAATGCTACTTTTAGAGTATAATTCCACTTAGATTCATATCGCGGGGTAGAGCAGTGGCAGCTCGTCAGGCCCATAACCTGAAGGTCGTTGGTTCGAATCCAACCCCCGCAACCATTTTTATTTTCTATAAGCAATATATGGCCAGTTTCTTCCCTCTTCGTTGGTATCAAGACCGTATCCTTGAACCCACAAATTGGGTATTGTAAATCCTAAATAGTCAATTGGTACTTCTATTTCTCTTCTTTCTGGTTTTGATAAAAGAGCACATACTTTTAATGATTTAGGTTTTCTTGCTTGAAGAATATCAATTAATGTAGCAATAGAGTATCCTGTATCTACGAGATCTTCTACAATTATCACATTTTTATCTTTTATTGGTATCTTTGTATCAAGTGTAATTTTAGGTTCTTTGTTTGAGGTTGTATTTCCGTTATAGCTTGATACTCCCATGTAATCAATATACAGGTTTGGATAATCAATTTGCTGTGAAAGATTTGTTAAAAATGGAACAGCCCCCTTAAGAACCCCTATTAACAGTAGCGGGGTTTTGCTATCTGATTCATAATCCTGGGAGATTTCTTGTGCGAGTCCTGAGATTCTTTCTTTAATTTCTTCTTTGGTAAGCAATACTTCAAATACTGGATCTTGTAGTTCGGTCTTTTCTGTCATTAGTTCTTACATTTATGTTAACTGGACATTATACATATCTTCTGGTATGAAATAAATATTTGTGATATTATTGCTCCGTTGTATTAATATTTTAATAACTTAAATATATGCCATTAACAGATCAGCCAGTAAAAGGAATGTATATAAAAGAGGATGGGAGATTCTTTTTTCTAGAAGATAGAAAGCTTAAAACGCAGGGAAGACAAGGTGGCCTTGTTATTATGAGACTCAGGGCTTTGGATAATGGGCAGATAATTAACAAAACTGTAAAGTCTGGTACAAAGGTTGAATATATGAATCCAGAGACAAAGGAAGCTCAGTATTTGTATAAAGATGATTCTTTTGCATATTTTATGGATACTTCAACATATGAGACGGTAAGTATTCCTAAAGATGTAATAGGGTCGTATGTAAACTTTCTAAAGGAGGGAGATTCTATCCTTATGCTCACATACGAGGGAAGGATACTAAGCATTAAAGAAAATCCTTCTGTTGTCTTAGAGGTAACTATAGCACAGGATGCTGTTAAGGGTAATACTGCAAATAATGCGACTAAACTTGTTACAGTAGAAACTGGCTACCAATTAAAGGTTCCCCTTTTTATTAAAAAGGGAGATAGGATAAAGATTAACACTGAAACCGGAGAGTACAGCGGGAAAGCAAATTAAGGGAAATTAAAGATAATTTCTGATATAATTACTAATGACTTTGGTGGGATAGCTCAGTTGGCTAGAGCATGGGATTCATAAACCCAAGGTCGGTGGTTCGATTCCACCTCCCACTACCATTTCATTTGAAAAATATTTTAAATATGGAAGAAAACAAAAAAGAAAACAAACAGCCTAATGTAAGAATTATTAGGGTTACTCCTAAAAAGAGGATGTCTCCTGTTATGAGTTTTGTAATGTTTCTAATAATGTCGTTACTTTTGACAATAGGGATTAATGCAATCTTTAGCTCTGCAAGTAAAGGACAGGAAGTACCTATTAGTGAGGTTATTTCATACATTTCTGAAGGAGAGTATAAAGATATTGTTTTAAGAGATGATATGGTTATAGTTACCCAAAGTGTTAAATCTGATGGTAAAGATGTTATAACAAAGAAATATGCTTTAATTCCTGTTGGTACTGATTTTTATGGAATGTTAAGTGATGCTGGGGTAGATATTAAAGCATTGAGAAATGATTATTATCAGCCTCAACTTGGGATTTCAATAGGGGATATTATCTCCTTTATACTTTTAGCTGCGGGACTTGTTCTAGCATACATGCTTATTAAAAACATGCAGAAGTCTGGTGGACAGATTATGGATTTTGGACAAAGCAGGGCAAGGCTTCTTTTTGGCAAGAAGACAGGTATTACATTTGATGATGTTGCTGGAATAGATGAGGTAAAGGAAGAGCTTACTGAGATTGTTGATTTTTTAAAGAGTCCTAAAAAGTATATAGATATTGGAGCAAGAATTCCTAAGGGGGTATTATTAGTAGGAGCTCCTGGTACAGGAAAGACACTTTTAGCGAAAGCTGTTGCAGGTGAGGCAGGTGTTCCTTTCTTTCATACATCAGGTTCTGAATTTGAAGAGATGCTTGTTGGTGCTGGTGCATCAAGAGTAAGAGATTTATTTAACAAAGCAAGAAAAGCAGCTCCATGTATTATCTTTATCGATGAGATAGATGCTGTTGCAAAGAAAAGAGGTACTGTTCTTCACTCTGGTGCAGGGGAGCAGACATTGAATCAGATTCTTGTTGAAATGGATGGGCTAGAGGGTAGAGAGAATGTAATAGTACTTGCGGCTACAAATAGACCTGATGTTTTAGATCCTGCTATTTTAAGACCTGGGAGGTTCGATAGAACTGTTGTTGTTCCTATGCCTGATTATCAAGGGAGAAAGGAGATTATAATGGTTCATGCTAAGGGAAAAAAGTTTGAGGATAGTGTTGACTTAGATTTAATTGCAAGAAAAACAATTGGGTACTCTGGTGCTGATTTAGAGAATCTTTTAAATGAGGCCGCTATTATGGCTGCCAAAGAAGGAAGGAAAAAAATTAATCAAAATGATTTAACAGAGGCATATCTTAAAGTTAAATTAGGGAGAAAGAGAAAGGGGCAGAGTAGTGAAGACGACCTTAAGGTTACTGCATATCATGAAGCAGGACATGCTATTGTTGCAAAGTTTACAGAACATGCCACTTCTGTTGAGCAGGTTTCCATTATACCAAGAGGTATTTCAGGTGGTGTTACTGTATATCTTCCTGAAGATGATAAAAAGCATGTATTTAAAGATGAACTTCTTGCAAATATTATATCTGCTGTAGGGGGCAGGGCTTCTGAAGAACTTTTCATTGGGAGAATTTCTACTGGTGCATCTGCAGATATTGAACAAGCAACTTCTGTAGCAAAGGAGATGGTAACACAGTATGGTATGTCTGATAAGCTTGGTTTGGTGAAATATGGTGATGTAGAAGAAACAAAGCACTTAGGTTATGTATATGGTGGTGGCAGGGACTTTAGTGAGAAATATGCAGAAATGATTGATTCGGAAGTTAAAAATATTATGGATTCTGCATACCGTCAGGCCAAAAAGATTTTATCCGATAAAAGAGAGTATGTTGAAAAACTTGTAGCTCTCCTTATTAAAAACGAGGTTGTTTCAAAAGAAGAGTTTGATACATTGTTTAATGAGTAATTGTAGTTAAACTCTTTCTTTTGTAAAATATATTGATGATTAAAGAGTCTGAGAAAGATACATTCCTTGCTATTGATGCTAATGCCATTGTACACAGAGCATTTCATGCATATCCATCTACACTTCAAACTCCTGATGGTGTTCAGGTAAATGCAGTATATGGCTTTGCTGTGATGCTTCTTGAAGCGTTTAAAATGTTTGAGCCTAAATATGTATTGTGTGCTATGGATACACATGCCCCGACATTTAGACATGAGATATATGTAGACTACAAGGCAACAAGAAAACCTACAGATTTATCGTTAATAGATCAATTCCCATTGGTAGAAGAGATATTAAAAGCATTTAATATCCCAGTTATTAAGAAAGAAGGATTTGAAGCAGATGATATATTAGGAACAATTTCAGAATATGTATCCGAAGGAAAATGGAGTAAGGAGAATATAGATTTGTACATATTAAGTGGTGATAGAGATCTTCTCCAGCTTATAAATGGAAGGACATATGTGTGTCTTCCTAATGGGAATTTTAAAAATATTGTTGTGTATGATAGAGAAAAAACATTTGAGAAGTTTGGATATTATCCTGAACAAGTTGTTGATTACAAAGCACTTGTGGGAGATTCTTCAGATAATATACCTGGTATTAAAGGAATAGGGGATAAAACAGCTCAAAGGTTACTTCAGAAGTTTGGTAGTTTAGATGAGATATATAGGAATATGGATAAGATAGAGGGAAAAACTAAAACTCTTCTAGTAGAAGGGGTAGAACAGGCAGAGTTTAGTAGAAAACTTGCAGCTATTGAACAAGATGTTGGTATTGATATTCATCTAACAGACTGCATATTAAAAGATTTAGATAGAAGAACACTAGACCTTACATTTAAGAAGTATGCATTTAAATCTCTTATGAGTAAACTTGATGAAATCTTTGGGAAGGCGCCATCTTTACATAATTCTCATCAGTTAGATATGTTTTCTAAAATAAGTGAAGATATTAAGTGGAGTAGCATAGGAGATGCTAAAAAAATAATAAGCAAAAGTAGAGAGTTAAGAGTTGCATATATTAAGGAATCCGAATCATATGATAACAAGGCTTTCATTTTTCTTCGTGCGATAGGGGAGGAGAATCTTACAAAGGATATTTTACTTGAACCTTGTGACATTTTAGGCATTATTAATGGTAAAAGCTGTGTCTTTTATAATTTCGAAGAGCTTACTACTCTTTCTCCATATATATCTATTCATTCTGTATCTGATTATTTTGATGTACTTCTTACAGAGCATTTACTTCATTCTGAAAAAAGGAATATTTCTCTTAAAGATCTTGCTTTTAATTATTCCAGTAAGGTGCTTAATGAAAAAATATCAATAACGGATATATCAGAAGTACTTGATACTATTGAAGATACATATATTGCTCAACTAAAAGAGATGGATGAGCTTGAGCTATATGATTACACAAGGAAAAGTATAGAGAGGATTTTAAAAGTACATGAAAAGCATTTACTAACTGTTTTAAAGGAAGTAGAGCTTCCCATCTCTATTATTCTTTCAAGAATGGAAAGAAGGGGTTTTGCTTTGGATGTTGATAAACTGTTGAAATTAAAAAAAGAGGTTGAAGGTGAGATAGAAAAGATAGAAAAGGAAATATACAGTATAGTGGGACATGAATTTAATATTAGTTCACCAAAACAACTTTCTGATGTTTTGTTTAAGGAACTTGGTTTACCTAATAAGTCTAAGGGGAGTACAAGGGAATCAGTACTGGATGAAATGCTTGGTACACATCCTATTATCGAGCAGCTTTTATACTACAGAGATGCAACTAAGATGTTAAGTACATATATAGATCCGCTGTACAATAATAGTATTGCCCAGGAAGAAGGAATTCGCTCTATACATACTGATTTTAAGCAAACAGGTACAACATCAGGAAGGTTTTCTTCTGTAAATCCTAACTTACAAAATATCCCGCTAGAAGGAGCATGGGCTAATAGTTTAAGAGAGTGCTTTGTTGCAAGGCATGGATTTAAACTTCTGGGAATGGATTATGCACAAATGGAGCTTAGAATTATGGCGGATATATCTGATGATAAACTTCTTAAAAAAGACTTTATAAACGGACTTGATATTCATAGTGCTACTGCAGCAAGAGTATTAAATAAAAAGATGTCAGAGATTACTCATAAGGAGAGAAGTTTAGGAAAGGTTGTAAATTTTGGAATGATATTTGGACAAACAGCATTTGGTTTGGCATCACTTCTTGGAATTGATAGAGAGACTGCTTCAAAGTATATCTCCTCATATTTTGAACATTACAAAGGAGTAGAGGAGTATATGAGAAAGATAGAGTATGAGGCATTTAAGAAAGGGTATGTCCAAACGATGTTTGGTACTACTAGGCATATTGCTGGTATAAGGTCAAAGAATGTAAGACTTAGAGCTGCATCTGCAAGAGAGGCTATAAATATGCCAATACAAGGCAGTGAAGCTGATATTATGAAGTTTGTAATGAAAAAGCTTTATGAGCTGATAGAAGAGAAGTATCCAAAAGAGACATATATTTTACTTCAAATACATGATGAAATAATTATGGAAGTAAAAGAATCTGTCGTAGAGAAGTTTTCAAAAGAAGCTAAGAAGATAATGCTTGAAAGTGTGAGTTTAGATGTTCCTTTAGATGTTCATGTTTCAGTAGGGAACTGTATGGCAGAATTAAAATAATTAATATAAATATATGGCAGAAAAGAAAAGAATAAATATATTAGAGATATTATCTGTTCTACTTGGCATGTTTATCATTTTTAAACTAGTCTCAAAACAAAAGGAATTACCTAAAGAAGATGAAGGTGAAGAAGAGAACTTAAATCATAGGTTTGTCTCAAATAGTAAAAGTCTAAATGAAAGACAAAGGGGTATTCTTAAATTAATGCAGAAGAAGAAAGTAGTGCTTCCATCACAGATATATGACCTGTATCCTGAGGTGTCAACAAGGACGCTGCGCAGGGATATGGATGTGCTAGTAGAACTTGGGTTTGTAAGACAAGAGGGAAGTACAAGAGATACAAAATATATATTAAATAATCATATATATGCATAAATATATTGAAGTATGTAATCTTCTTGAAAAATTAGAATTAACACCATCAAGAAATGAGATGTCACAAGAGCTGGCTGAATTCTTAAAAGAGTGTAACAAAGAAGAAGGACAAATTATTTCATATATGATACAGGGGAGAGTTGCCCCTATGTTTGTAAATAGTGAGTTTAATTACTCTGAGAGAAGTTTAATAAAGATCCTTACAAATCAGTACAATGTTGATGTCTTAAAGATGAGAAAGGAATATGGAGATATTGGAGATACTGTATATGAGATATTAAAAGAGAACTCAAACAAAGGGGGTATTTTTGATTTAAGTTCTCTTTATGAAATTCTTTGGAAGATAGTGAATACGTCTGGATCAGGGTCTGTGTTGGAGAAGAATAAGATTATTCTTGACTGTCTTAAAAATTTAAGCCCTATCGAAGCAAAATATTTTGTAAGAACTATTTGTGGTGAATTAAGATTAGGACTTAGTATGAAATCATTGCTTGATGTTTTGTCAATTATTACAGTAGGAGATAAAAGTCTTAAACCACTGCTTGAGCATGCATATGGTATATGTCCTGATATTGGATACATTTCTAGCAACATCATAGGATATGAAGAATCAGATGTGATAAAAAATTTATCATCTGTCTATGTTACTCCTGGAGTACCCATTTTATCTAGGCTTGTACAGCGTGTTGGAAGTTTTGATGAGCTTTCAGAAAGGTTTACAGGGAGTGTACTTTTACAGCCTAAATTTGATGGACTTAGGTGTCAAATTCATAAATGGAATAAAAAAGATTTTATAACGATTCAAAAGGATGTAGTATGGAAAAAGTATAAAAAAGAGGATACTTTAACATCTCCAAGTTTGTTTGAAAATGAAAAAATATCAGATGTAAGTGTTAAACTTTTTACAAGAAATTTAGAAGATGTTACGAAAATGTTTCCTGAAATTGTTGATAGCGCAAGGAAAATACAAAATGAGTCTTTTATTCTTGATTCAGAGGTTGTTGGGTGGAATTATAAAACGGAGAGATTTATGTCATATCAAGAAACAATGCAAAGGAGGAGGAAATATTCTGTACAGAGCAAGAGTATAGATATTCCTGTTAGGGCTTTTGTATTTGACCTTCTTTATCTTAATGGCAACTCTCTTATTAATATAGATACTGGAAAAAGGGTAGAAATGCTTGAAAAGAATATTAAAAGTTCAAAGGAGGGGAGTATCGCGTTGGCTGAAAGTAAAAAAGTTTCTACCGAAAAAGAGATAAAGAAATATTTTAAAGAGTGTATTAAAAATGGGTTAGAAGGAATTATAGTTAAGGAGATAAAAGGAGGGTATAAGCCAGGAATAAGAAATTATGAGTGGGTTAAAATTAAGAAAAGTATTGATAAGAAACTTGTTGATACTGTAGATATGGTTGTTGTTGGATATTATAGCGGTTCTGGAAGAAGATCCTCTCTTGGTATTGGTGCTATTCTTGGTGCTGTCTTAAATGAAAAAGAGTGGACGTTTGATGCAATATGTAAGGTAGGTACGGGAATGAGTGATGAGTTGCTTAAGGATATGTATTCTAAGTTTCAGGATATTACTGTTAAGCAAAAACCAAAGGATGTTAGGGTTGTTGATTTCTTAATTCCTGATGTATGGGTGTCTCCTGTATATGTGATTACTGTTGATGCTGATGAAATAACTAGGAATATATCAGGTACTAATGCATCAATAGGAAATGGTCTGTCTTTAAGGTTTCCTAGGTTAATTGATTTTGGCAGAGATAAAAGCCGAGAAGACATTACTACTGTTAAAGAATTGAGTGATATGTTCAGAATTCAGAAAAAGAAGAAATAGGTAATGTACAGTTTACAATTGACACTGTGTAGCAGTATATGTAAACTTTAATATTAATTTAAATATTTTTGTTAGATGGACAAACCCTCTCTGCTCTATTATTATGCACACATATTCTTAAAGCATATTATTTTTAATATGTGGGATGATTTTAATAAAATCATAAACCAAGGACCTAATGCATTAAAAAATATGCTTATAGGCGAATTCGAAAGAATTAAGCAGGACCCAAAAAATCTACTATCAAACAAAGAAATCACGATTGAACCAGACAGCTTTAATCCAATAATGGTTAAGATTGACGAAGAGAGGAAACTTCTCGTTATAAAATTCCCAACTCCGATAGAAACAGCAGAAGTCGCATATGTAGCAATATTACTGCACACGGAAAATCCTAGATACTTTACTCTAGAACTCCATCGACCAAATGAAATGGAAAAACAGATGTTCCCAGATAGAGCATATGACAGATATGAATTTTGTGAATGGAGCAAAGATGGTAAACATCATATATTAGGAACAAAAAATGGAGAATTAAAATCACCAAACCCTGATATCTTTATTGAAGAGATAAAAGCTATACTCTAAAAGCATATAAGGAGTAAGGAATGGAGGAGTTTAACAATCTTTTTCCTGTACAATATATGCTAAAATATCTTCCAGAGTATCATATGTATGTGACTCATATAAGGTATTGCATAACATCTTTTTGTGTGTTAAAATCACGGCACGAGTTTGGGATAGTGTGAGAAAGGTTTCCTCTTAGAGTTTACTCTAATGAATACAATTGAGTATTGTCATTATTTAAATCCCTCTCAGCTCTTTAAAAGCTAAAGAGTGACAGGAAGTCTAAATATATTCGTATATAACGACTTTCTAAATAGTGTGATTGGGTCACACAATTCATTTAAAGTCAAGTAAATCCAATTTACGTTGATTGGTCTGTGTTTTTTTAAACACTGTTTAAGTCAAACGTTTTTCAATGAGAGTTCGATCATAGCTCAGGATGAACGTTGGCTGTGTGCCTTAGGTATGCAAGTCGAACGATCCTTTTGAGAATTCCTGAAACTTCGGTTGATGGTTTTTTCTCTAGGATAGTGGCAAACGGGTGAGTAATACATAGATAACTTACCTTGAAGCCGGGAATAGCTCGTCGAAAGACGGGGTAATATCCGATGGTCTCTATTCACTTCGTGTGTTTTAGAGTAAAGATTTATCGTTTCAAGAGAGGTCTATGTCCTATCAGCTTGTTGGTGAGGTAATAGCTCACCAAGGCTAAGACGGGTAGCTGGTGTGAGAGCATGTCCAGCCACCATGGAACTGAGACACGGTCCATACTCCTACGGGAGGCAGCAATTAGG
>CAZQHF010000011.1:1624-14155 GCA_964593535.1 uncultured Candidatus Saccharibacteria bacterium | reverse complement strand
ATTATTGGTGAAGGAAGAATACAATCTGTTAGAATAGGGAAAGAAAAAGTAAATGAAGCAAAACAGGGGGAAGATTGTGGAGTTATACTAGACACCGACATAGATTGTATGGAAGGTGATGAGGTGTATTGCTACAAGCTTTCTAAGTAGTGAATAATTGACATTAAACCTATAATAATATACAATAGGGTATATATTGTATCTGCCTATTGTCAAAATAAATATATAATGATAATCTAGAATACATGGCACTATCTAAAGATGAAAAACAAAAGATAATTAATAAGTTTGCACTTCACGAAGGTGATACTGGTTCTCCTGAAGTTCAAATTGCTATTTTAACGGAAGAAATTCAAAGATTAAGCGAACATCTTAAAGTTCATAAAAAGGACAATCATTCAAGGAGAGGTTTGTTGCAAAAGGTTGGAAAGAGAAGAAGGTTAATAGAATACCTCTCAGAAAATGAGACAGAGAGATATGCAATTTTTTCTAAGAAGTTGAAGATATAAAGAGAAGATTTTAGGTCTTTATTTTTTCCTGCTATCCTGATATAACTACACAGTTATATTTCTGATATTTAATATTTAATAATATATATTTATGCTATTTAATCCTAAGATTTATGAATTTGAGATAGATGGAAGAAAATGTTCATTTGAGACTGGTAAACTTGCTTTAAAGTCCCAGAGTGCAATTATTGCAAGAATGGGAGATACAGTAGTAGAGGTTAATGTTAATACAGCACCTGCAAACCCTGATAATGATTTTTTCCCTATGTCTGTTGAATATATAGAAAGGTTTTATGCTTCTGGGAAAATTAGTGGATCTAGATTTGTTAAAATAGAGAGATTCCCTAGTGATGATGCAGTACTTAAAGGTAGGATGATTGATAGAGCACTTCGTTGTAGATTTCCTCATGATTACAGAGATGAATTAAGTCTCATTGTTACTGTTATGTCATATGATGAAGAGAATGATCCTGTTATATTGGCTATTAATGCTGCTTCTGTAGCACTGCTAAATTCAAAAGCACCTTTTGATGGTCCTGTTGCTGGTGTAAGAATAGGCATGGAAAATGGTGTTATCAAGGCTATATACAGAAATATGGAGGATGTTGATAAACAAAACCAGCTTAACTATGTTCTTGGTGGAGATGGTAAAGAGTTTACTATGATTGATGCAGGTTGTTTTGAAGTTGAGGAAGGTGAAGTATTTAAAGCCATGGAGACTGGTCTTGAGGAGATGAAGAAATGGGTAGATGCTCAAAATGAATTTGTTAAGCTATTAGATAAAAAAGATAAAACATATACATCGTTTGAACTTGATGAAACAATGGTAAAAGAGCTCTCTGAATTTTTAGGAGATAGGATATTAGAAAATCTTTTCAAAGGAGATAAGAGTATTCACGAAGCTACAAAAGAGGAAGTTTTTAAAAAGTTTGAAGGCAAATATTCTAAGCTTCAGTTAAGCGAAGGCTATGATTTACTCCAAAAGAGAGCAATGAGGAAATATGTAAATGAAGAGAAGAAAAGAGTTGATGGAAGAGGATTTGATGAAATTAGGGAGATGGATGCAGAGGTAGATTTACTTCCAAGAGTTCATGGTTCAGGATTATTTACTAGAGGTATAACACAGGTACTATCTGTTGCTACACTTGGAACATTAGAGGATGCTAAACTCATAGATGATATGCTTGGAGAAAAGGAAAAAAGATATATGCACTATTACAATGATCTTCCTTTTGCATATGGGGAGGCTGAAAGAGTAAAACTTTCCCCAAGCAGAAGAGCAATAGGTCATGGTATGCTAGCAGAGAAAGCACTTATCCCAGTAGTTCCCTCTGTTGATGAATTCCCATATACAATTCTTGTTATGTCAGAAGTTCAGGGAGAAAACGGTTCTTCTTCTATGGCATCAGCATGCGGTTCAACACTTGCATTAATGTCTGCTGGTGTTCCTATTAGAAAGATGGTTGGAGGTATTGCATGTGGTCTTGTAACTAATGAAGATGGCAGTTTCCATGTATTAGTAGATATGAGAGATGTTGAAGACTTTTATGGTGATATGGATTTCAAGATTACTGGTACAGCAGATGGAGTTACAGCAGTACAAATGGATACAAAAATGAGAGGATTAAATATGGATATAGTAAAGGAAACATTTAAGAAATCTAAAGAAGCAAGATTAAAGATTTTAGAGGTAATGAAAAAAGCTATATCTGAACCAAAAGCAGAAATATCAAAATATGCTCCTAAAGTTGCAAGAGCTTCTATTCCAGTAGATAAAATTGGGGAACTTATAGGTCCAGGTGGAAAAAATATTAGAGAGTTAACAGAGAAAACAGGTGCAGAGGTTAGTGTAGAAGAAGATGGGTCTGTAAATATATATTCTATGAATCAGAAATCTATTGATGAGGCACTCAGTTATGTAAAAAAACTTGGACTTGTTCCTACTGTTGGAGAAATATATGATGGAAAAGTTGTAGGACTAATGGAGTATGGTGCATTTGTTGAAATAGCTCCGGGTCTCTCTGGATTAGTTCATGTCTCAGAAATTACTGATGAATATGTAAAAGATGTAAAGAAATATTTAAAGGAAGGAGATGAAGTTAAAGTAAAGCTTATCTCTAAGGAAAGGGACGGCAAGCTGAGGTTAAGTATTAAACAGGCGAAAGAAGGGAACAGCGAGGAAAAGTAGTTTATACTTTTTTAATCTTTGCAATAAAAAAACCCATCATTTCGGATGATGGAATTACCCTTATACACTTCTTTACTGATGTATTATATTGATTTCCACTCCAATGTGTAATTCCATTTGTAATATGCTTTTTGTAATCTTCAAACTCTTTTGAATTTACAATATCAATATCTTCAAGCTTAGCATTCTTAAACTCTTCTAACAGATATGTAATAACTCCTTCATTTTCATCAGGTTCAAGTGTACATGTTGAATATACAAGTGTTCCATTAGTTTTTAATGTCCTAAAGGCAGAATCTATTAACTCCTTTTGAATATATGTACTGCTTTTAACCTTTTTTATACTCCAAAATCTAAGTGGATTAGAGCTGTTCATATATATTCTACCCTCACCACTACAAGGGGCATCAAGAAGAACCCTATCAAAATATTCAGGATATTTTCTTCCAAACTCTCTCCCATCACTTAATGTTATTCTTACATTGTTTGCACCAAACTGCTCAACTACATTTCTCAGAGAGTTAGTACGACTAACCTCTGAATCATTAGCCAATATCGTTGCTTTATTATTTGTAATATCTGCAATATGTGTTGTTTTACTACCAGGTGCAGCGCACATATCTAAGATATTTTCTTTTTCTTGAGGATTTAATATTAGAGTTGCAAGTATGCTTGATAAATCCTGAATGTAGAAAAGACCATTTCTGTATTCTTCAATCTGTGATATTTCTGCTTTATCCCTATTCTCAACAAAATATACATTGTTAGCCCAAGGTATTGGAGTAAGTATATATCCTCTTGCTTTAAGCAGTTTATATGTTTCCTTTGGAGTACCCTTTAACCCATTTAAACGAATTGTTGTTTTTGCTCTTTGACTAAATATACTTATAATCCTATGTCTTGGAACCATTAAAATACTTGCCATTCTTGAGATGAAAATATCCTCTTTTGTGTAATATTTCGGAGACCTTCTTTGATCTTTTTTCCTAGATTTTTTGTAACTGCTTCTTACTTTTTTTCTCATTATATATTTCCCTTCAAATACTCAATTATACTTCCAACAACCAATCCTGTACTTTCAGATCTTAGTATATTTCCTTCAAGCTTAACAAACTTAAAATTATTCTCTTTGAAAAACTCAATGTCTCTGCTTCCCCAGCCTTTTTCAGGTCCTACTGCAAATAGGATGTGTCTTTTTATATCTATACTTTCAAAATATTTTCTTAAACTTATACTATCAGTGTTCTCTGTTGATAGACACATCTTATTTACATTATCATCAATCTTAAGATCTTCTAACCTAATGGGTTTTTCAATTACCGTAGGTTTAATATTTCTTGACTGTTCAACGGCATCTTTAACTATTTTCCCCCATAATCCATACTCTTTAATAGCTTTGTTCTTTTTAATATTAGAATATTGAGATTGTACAGGAATTATTCTGTCTATTCCTATCTCTACAGCCTTCTCAATAACAAGATTCATTCTTTCTCTTCCTATCAACGATTGAACAACTGTTACATCAAATGTCATTTTACTTTTTTTATCTTCAATCTTTTCAATTATTTCAACTTCAACAGAGTTATTGGATGTATCGGTGATTACCCCTAGAAATATTGATTCATATGTTTCTACTTCTATGAAGTTTTCTGGTTCTAGTTTAAGGTTGTTTATAACAAATTCACTATCTGAATCAGAGAGATGTATTACATCCCCTATACTTAATTTATGTTTTATAAAGAATCTATTCATTCTGCAATTATATCATTTAACTTGACATATACCATTAAAAATAACGATAATTGTAATATATTTTAAATTTAAGAGATAAAAAGATGGAAGAAATACCTGCTATATTTTGGATGATTGTTGTTGGGATTTTAGTAGTTTTTGTATGTTATGTTTTGTATCAGTTAGCAATGCTTCTTAAAGAGTCAAGAGATTCTATAAAAGGGGTAAACAAAGCCGTAGAGGATATTAATAATATTGTTTCTGAGATTAGTGGGGTTCTTAATATTGTTAAGAGTCCTGTATTACAAATCTCAGGTGCATTACATGGGATTTCCACAGTTGCAAGTGTAATATCTGGAATTGTAGATGGATTTAAATCTGGGGAAGAAGATAGAAATGATTGATATCATAGTCATTTCTTAGTATTATTATGAAATGAAATTGACTCCTCATCAGCAGAGACAGCTTAAGTATGTGTTGATTTTAATAATAGGTGTACCTTTGACAGTTTTTGCTGTGTATAAAGGGGTACAGTTAATATCAAGAGCAGGAGAGGATCCTACACCTCATGATATAGTTGTTTCAAATGTTACATCAAGCTCACTAACTATCAGCTGGATTACAGATAAATCTGTAAATGGCTATGTTATTCCTGTGCTCAACGGTACAGAGCAAAATCCCATGCTTGATAAAAGAGGTGATGGAAAGAGAAAAACTCATTATGTTGAAATAAAGGGCTTAGAACCTTCTACCAAATACTCTTTTATTATAGTTTCAGATGAGGAGAAATATACAAAGGGAAATTCAGGCCCTTATGAATTTACAACAGCTTCTGTAATGGAAGATACACCTGTACCCTCATATGCATTAGGTACTGTTGCTGGAAGCAATATTAAAGATGCTGTGGTGTATATTACATTAGAGGATAAAAGCAGCTATCCTGTATCTGTAGATCTTCCTCAGAGTGGTAACTGGACTGTTGAGCTTTCTCTTTTGAGAAGTATAAAGGATGGCACCCCTTTATCAGTAACAGATAATACGAATCTTGTTGTTATTGCAAGAAATGGTACAGAAGAAGGTGCAGTTTTAAAAGGTAGCTATTTTACTTTATTTGATAAAAGTGGGCAACTTAAAAATGATTTAATCATTGAGACAGTAGACAAAGCGGAAATTATTTCATATTTTCCTAGAGAAGTTTTACTAGGGGAAACAATTTATGCAGAACCCATTCCTCCAGAGCCAGAACCAGAGCCAGAGCCAGAAGCTACCAATCCCATAGAAACTCCTTTAGAGGAGGTGTATATTGTAAGAAATGATGTAAATTGGGAGGATTTATCTACGACTGGGAGTGGAGTTCTTCAACTTACAACAGGAGAAGACAGTGTTGTGGTTGCTAATCTTACAGATACCAGCTTTGTTGTTGCATGGAGATCAAGTGAGAAAGAAGAAGGATATGTAAGATATGGTACAAGTAAAACAGAATTAGATAATGAGATGATTGATTCTAGAGATACTCTTACTAATAAAGGTAAATATTATTCTCATTATATTAGTAGCGATAGATTATCCCCTAATACGACATATTATTTTGAAATACACTCTGGAGGTAAGATATATGATAAAGGTGGGAGTAAGTACTCTGTTACAACATTACCTACATTATCTACTGCTCCTGCATTTGATATGAGAACAGGCAAAGTTTTAAATGCTCCAGATTCTTCTGATTGGGTTGTTATATTTAAAATAATTGATAATGATAGTAAAGGAACATCAGGAAGTTCAGGGTATCTTGCTACTCTTCCAGATGCTCATGGTTCTTGGACATTGGTAGTTGGAGATGCAAGGAGTTCAGATGGCTCTTCTTACTTCCTCTTTTCAGATGATGACATATTACAAGGTAGTTTTCTTGGAGCAATGGATAAAAAGTTTGATTTTAATATCGCACAAGATGAAATACAATTAGATGTTAATACTCTTAGTGGGACTACTGGTTCTAAAGTAGATTTACTTCCTAATTATGGTATAGTATGATTAGAATAAAAGATGAAAAAGGTTATTGAAAAGATAAAACCGATTCTCTTGCTCCTAGCTATGTCACTTATATGTGTATTAATGGTGTTTGTTGTTAATCAGTTTAAAAGAGAGCCAGAGATGAATGAAGTAACTGCACAGGAAGTATCAATAAGTCCTGTGGCTGAAAGTACAAGTATAGATACATCAAAACCAGAAGAGGTGAAAGTGGAGCCAGTACAGGAGAGTAGCGAAGTGCTTGGTGATACATTCTCATGTGGTGGAAATGCTGTGCATATTGCATCAGAGTCAACATGTGTTAGGAATGGCTCAGGGTCTGTAGATTACGAAATAGGAGCAACAAGAACAGGGACTTTGGTTAGAAAGAATGCAACAATAGAACTTTTTTCTGTTAAAGTACCTCTTGAACTTTTCTCTGGGATGGAAGTCGCAGATTCAAACAGGAAAATTACTACAGAAACACCAACATACAAAGCAGCAGGGGAGCAGATTGATGACATTACTGCAAATTCGCAATTACCTCCTAGAAAGCAAATTGATGAGTACAAACCTTCTGATGAAGATAAGCCATTTACAACGGACTATTCTACTGGGGTTCCAACAGATGATGGAACACAAATTTCAGATCAAGGAGAGGTTGGTGTAGATAAAAAACTTACAAACGAGTGTGATGGTGAAGAATACAACAATAAATCGAATGTGACTCCTACAAAGTCAAATGGAAGAGCTGAACTTATGTATGATACATACAGATATCCTAATGAAAAGAAATTACAAGAACAGGAGAAAAAAAACATGGAAAGTTGTAATGAGGGGAATAATACATTTATAGAATGGGAGACTTCTTTTCAAGGGTGTTATATTTCTTTTGGTGCAAGACTAGTTTCATTCATTAAAAGCATAGATGATATACTATGGGACGAATGTCTTCTTGATAAGGAGAGTTGTGTCTATGCTGAAGATATTGTATTAATAATGGCTTCTCCCTTTGGTCCTGATAATGGATGTGATGAAAATGGTGCATGTACTAATGCATATATGAATAGAAGAAATAATACTATGAAGGCACCAGCATCAACCTCATCTGGCAAAACTTATTATACTACAGATTGTGAGGTAGCTATTGATGGTGTAAAGCATACAGTAAAATGTGCATGGGATATGTCCCATTTGTATAAAGAACTGGAAGTTAGTAAATACGATGATATACCTAATGTAGAATCTACTCCTACTCCTGGAGAGTATAATGAATTTCTCCAGACTCAAGTAAAGGGGAAGAGAACAGAAGAGATACTTTTGTCTCAATAATAAATAACTTTTTATATATACAAAAATGAGTAATGTAAGGAAGATATATAATTTAGGAAATAAAATAAAGGAGATAACAGAGAGAAAAAGTTTTAAGGCTTCTCTCATGTCTTTCCTTACTATCTTCTTGCTTTTTGGTGCATTAAATTCTTATGCACAGGAAGATGCCCCACAGACTATTACTCCTGATTGGGAGGGTGAAAAGAAATTTCATAATATAGTTAATAAGGCAGATGAGACAGAGGATAACTCTCAAACAAGTCTGGGACAGCAAAATGTTACAACACTCTGGACAGGTGTACTTTATATAGGCGGAGAAGACCTTGTGGATGAAGAAACTAAAGCAAAACTAGAAGCTGCAAATGTTCCATATGATTTAAGAAGAGGAGTTATAGGGATGGTAGATGATGCTTCTACAGCACTTTATGCGAGCTATCCTCTAGTGAACATTCCTAGTCATTTAGCACAGCAGTGGGTTCCTGGTTACAAGGATAGTACCACTGCTTTATATGCACAGGATGGTGCATGGTCTGGATATAGTGAGCTAGAAGCTGCAGGCATGCAGTCATTATGGACTAGAGTTCTTAATCTCTCTTATCTTTTCTTTGTTATTGTAATGATAATAGCAGGGTTTATGATTATGTTTAGGCATAAAATAGGGGGTCAGGCTATGGTTACTTTAGGTAATGTTTTACCGAATGTAATTATTGCTTTAGTTGTTGCCACATTTAGTTTTGCAATAGCAGGATTTCTTATAGATTTCGGGGGATTGATAATCGGTTTAATAGTAGATGTTTTTAATCTCTCTGATACTGCCACTTCAATAGCTGGATTTGGGAATATCTTCTCTAATGTGTTTACTGGTGGTGTTAAGACTGCTACACTTATAAGTGGAATCGGTGGCGCACTTGGTTTAGGGGGGATTTTGGCTGGTGTAGGAGGACTAGGAGCTCTTCTTGGAGGTCCAGTTGCTTGGGTAGCAGCTGCCGCTGTTGGTGCCATAGGTTTACTTTTTGCTTTGATTGTCTTAGGAATAATAGCATTTGGGGCAATTAAAGTATTAATTACACTATTTAAAGCATATTTTCAGCTTTTACTTTCAGTTATTTTAGGACCCCTGCAAATTACATTAGGTGCTATTCCAGGTAATAATGCAGCTATTATGAATTGGATGAAGGGTGTTTTGAGAAATGTTTTAGTGTTTCCTGTTGTGTTTTTTATAATTAATATACCTAATGTACTTATAGCAAGTAATACTGAAATGAGATTGCGATTACCTGCAAAGCTTGTATATGAAACTGAAGGATATGATGCAAGTGGTCCCAGTGTTACAGGTGGCCTTGTTCTTTTCGTCTTAAAGATTTTTGTATTATTCTTTGCTGCACAGGCACCTAAGTTTGTTGAATCATTCTTACCTCCTAACTCTAACAAGGGGGTTGCTGCAGGATTTGATGCTGTAAGAGGTAGCCTACAAAAGGTACCATTAATCGGTGGTATGTTTGGTAAATAATTAGTCATATATAAGGGGAGACATGCCTAACAAAAGTAAAAATGACAATTATGATGCAATAGGGGGAATTCTTGATTTTATACTTGCTGAATCAGAGAAACCCGCAGAGAAAAGAAGACCTGTTAAACCGCCTACAGGAGTCTCTTCTTCTAGTACACTTACTGATGCTATATTTGCTTCTTTGGAAAATCCAGGTGTCTTTATTTCTGATACGATTGTTAATGAATTTAATGATGCTTTAGATGTTAAGATTGCACAGGTTGATTTTTTTGGTGGTAGAGGAAGTTTGAAGCTTTCTGTAAATAATTTGGGTAATTGGCTAAGAAATCCTGGTGGTCAAATTCAAAAAGCAATGGATAATGCAAAGGCCGAGAGAAAAGCTGCAAGGGCTCGTATGGTTGGTGAGGCTATAGATGATTTTTTAACTACTGCATGGGCTCATAAATATGGGAATTTAGAAGCTAAACAAATAGCTCGGGCAAATGCTTCTGCAAATGAAAGAGCAGAATCATACAAAGTGGCAAGAGCAGCAGGACAGAGTGTTGCCCCATCTGGAGATGGGGATTTTATGGCTAATAGGACAGTAGAGTTACTTGGGCAAAAAACATTTGGAAATCGCTGGTTTACTATGAATGACCAGGAGAAGTTAGAGTTCTCAAGTAAACTTGGAGCAAAAAGTAATCGTAAAGAAATAGAATTATATTTGGCTAGTAGGTACGGTAGAACAGAAGCTCAGAATTTTGATCGTCTCCTAAGGGGAAAAGGCTATGAAGATAAGATAGATGTATTTGATCCCGACCTGTATAAAGAACTTGAAAATAATTATCTTACGGAAAAGATATATTCTTTACAGAATGCACCAGAAGGCTCTGAGGAAGAAAAGCAAAGGAAGATATATGAAAAGACTAAGATGCTTGTCAATCTTAAAACAAGGCAAGAAATTGATATGTTAAAGGATAGGCTCAAGGAAGGAAATCTTTCTGCTAATGAAAAAAGAAAAATAGAACGTCAAATAAATGATGCGGAAATAGCACTCAGAGAAGTTGGTGGGGTATACAACTTGGCGACAGGGATTGGGAGGTGGGAAGGATATCTTAATTCAATAAAGATGCTTGGTGGTCTAACAGGAACTAATGTTGTTGGATCAATTCTCAATGGAGACTTTTTTAATGAAGGTAAGAACAAATTTGCTCCTGTAAAGAAAGTTTCCTTAGAAAAAATGCCAGGAGTGGAAATATATGTTGCTAAAAAAGATAGAAACAAAGTACAGAATGCATATAACGAGATGGGAGAAGCTCTTTACTATGTAACACCAAGATCACTTTTTAGGACATTTTTTTACAATGGAGAGTTGTTTGCAAGAGGTTTGTATAAAAATAATGAGCAGTTAAAAGAACTTTTGGGTGGACTTGGTGCAACTGGAGTATTAGGAAGAGCTATTGGTGCTGATAATGTAATTGATAGTATATATTCTTTAGACGGAAAGGCTCTTGATGAATATATAAGTAAAACATTAGAAAGAATACAGACACAACTTGCTAGTGGGACTCTTTCAATAAAAGATTTTGAAAAAATTGAGAAACTGCTAAAACAATCCAAGAATCTTAAGAATTTAACAAAAATCTTTAGCTTTCCTGCTAGGACAAAGAAGATGATAGAGGATAAGATTAGGAGGGTCTTTGATGTACCATTAAAGAAGGCTAGACAAAGGATTTATGATGCTATTATGAAGAATGAGACTCTTAAGACCTGGATTACTAAGACTTTGGGAGAGAGCATGTTAAAGGATTTTGTTGCAAAAGGTGGCTTACAAAACCTAATTAAACCTCTTGTAAATGCTGTAGCTGGAGCTCTTGGTATTGCTCTTACTCCACTGGCATCTATTGCTATAGCAATTGGTGTAAATATAGCTATGGACCTTGTTGGAAAGATAGTGAAAGTATTGGCACAAGTCGTATTGGTTGCCATGGTAGGTCTTGTTGCAGGAATAGTTTTATTAGGAGGTAGTGTTGGCTCTTGGATGAAATGGAATAAAAAGACATACTCATATAATTATGTTGTTCCAGATACTGTGAATCAATGTCCTGCATATGGGGGACAAAACTACAATATTCCTCCTTCTGATGGTGGTGATGGTTGGATTCCTGGACCAGGCTTACCACCTGATTGGGAAGGGGCAAAAGGAGTTTATGAAATTTTTGAAAGAGCGAGAGATTATGTATCAAGAGAATATGGTACTGTAAATACTGAACTTGTACTGCTTGATTGTAATAGTGGTAGTGATCCAACAGGAATGTGTGCAGCAATAGACTGGGCTTGGTGTTATAGTGCTTCGTCAATATATTGTAAAGTGGATAAGCTAACGAATGCTTCACCACAGTATGTCTTTGCACTTTCTGTACATGAACTAATACATCAAATACAAGCAGGTTGTACTACAGATCTTAGAGAATGGGGAGCAGATTATTTGTCTTCTAATGGAGGTGGATATGTTTTTAGTACACCAAGTGGATGTAAAAGAGCTACTGAGATTAATACATCATCATGTTCTCGGCAGGAAGCTGTTGATGCCGCATTGTGTAGAAATACGAATACAGATTGTTTTAGGCAGATATCTGGTCAAATATTAGGGAGATTCTGTCATTAAAGATGAAAGAATTTTTTAATAAATACAAAATATATATAATAATAGGAGTAGTTCTTCTTACTATTTTGTTTGTACTCTTACTTCTCTCTAATGAAGAAGTTACTCAAGATGGTTATTTAAGTGCTAAAGAGAAAATTCAAAGCCCATATCCTATTGGTGAAGAAGAAATATCTGTTGATGTATCAAAGATTAAGATAGATGTACCAAAAGAAGAAAGAATCCTTAAAGTCTCTGAGTTTGATACTGATAAAATGATATCTTTTGTTAACAACTTCTACAATCTTAATTTGGATGCTGAAATTCCCAAGTATTTATCAATACCATATAAAGAGAATTCTTTTATACTTTTTTCTCCTATTACAGGAGTATTAACTATAACATCAACTGATACAATACCAATAGATTTTAAAATATTATCAGATGAGGATGTTAAAATCTTTCTTAGTGAATATTTTGATATTGATAGTATTGAACTTAAAGAAACTAGCAAAGAAAATGACAAAACTGAGTATAGAGGCGTGTATGTATTTGATGATATAAAGGCGGGATCTTCCTATTTAGATGGATATGCATTTGTTATTACAACAAATAGTAAAGGTTTTATTAC
>CAZQHF010000011.1:0-1524 GCA_964593535.1 uncultured Candidatus Saccharibacteria bacterium | reverse complement strand
TCTTACAAATATGGAATAAAGAATACTAACTGGGAATTTGTTGAACTTAAATTAAAGAAGAGCAGTGATAAGGTATCGTACATGACATATTCTGTTTCAGCAGAAGAGCTTAGAAGCTCTATTGTATCATCACTTGCAGAAGTACAATGGTCTGATAGTGAACATCTTAAATACAAAGGGAGTATTGTGTCTGTAGATTATGCAAAAGAGGTTGAAGTTGGAAACAGATTAGATGTAAAAGTAAAAATAAAAAATGAGAATGACTTTATATGGTTTGGCGATCTTAGTTACATATATATTTCTACCGTGGATTCTAAAGAAACTCCTCATGCTATTAATATGGAGTGGGAGAGCTTCAGTAAGCCTACTCATTTACAAAATGTTAATGTTAAGCCAGGAGAGACAGTAGAAGTAACATTCCAGATGGAAGCAAAAAGTAAACCTGGGGAATATAAAGAGAGTTTTTACTTTATGAAATCTGCAGATAATATTATAGAAGGAAGTAATTTTGATGTAGAGTTTACTATTACTAGAGGAAATAACAAATTAATTCAGCTTACATCACCTGAATTTGGATATGTAAATATTAGAGAGTGCAGATGGTATAGCTGTAAAGTGCTTGAAGTAGCAGATGAAGGATGGGTTTATGCAATGATAAAGAAAGAAGAGGGATGGTATCAGATTAAGTTTGGAAAAGATCAAACAGGGTGGGTATATCAGAAGTATGCTAAAGAGATTTAATATATTTCTCACCTTATAACCTTCTTTAATTGTATGTGTATACAGTCTTAGATATAATCAATGCTGTGAATTCCAAAGATATAATACTGGGAAAATTAAATGAGCAACAGAGAGTTGCTGTACAGACAACAGAAGGCCCCCTTCTTGTTTTCGCTGGTGCTGGGTCAGGAAAAACAAGAGTTATTACAAATAGAATTGCATATTTAATAACAGAGAAGAATGTATCTCCTAAAAATATAATGGCTGTTACATTTACAAAAAAAGCAGCAGGAGAAATGCAGGAGAGAGTTCTCAGTTTACTTAAAGAGTTAAATATTGATACTAAAGATGTTCCCCTTATAGGAACATTTCACTCAATAGGAGCATTATTTTTAAGACAAAATGCAAGAGATGTTGGTTTAATGCCAAACTTTTCTATATGTGATTCTACTGATACTGAGAATTTAATAAAAGATATCCTTATTGAAAAAAATATTGATGTTAAGCAAATAAAACCAGAGTCTATTGCCTACTTCATATCTGATGCTAAGAATGAGTTGATTTCACCTGAGCAATTTCCACAGCATTATGGTGGTTTTATAGAAGATATTGTTACAGATATATATCCTTTGTATCAGAAGCAATTAAGATTACAGAACTCTGTTGATTTTGGAGATTTAATATATTTAACTGTTAAACTTCTGTCTGAAAATAAAAAAGTGCTTTCATATTATCAGGATATTTACAGATATATATTAATTGATGAGTATCAAGATACAAATACTGCACAATATATGTTTGCTA
>CAZQHF010000010.1:0-15172 GCA_964593535.1 uncultured Candidatus Saccharibacteria bacterium | reverse complement strand
AATATTAGAGCGTGCTGATTCTGTAACTGATGTACTTGCAGTACAAAAAGAACTAAGTACTGTTAGAGGAGAAATTGAAAGTTATGAACAAAGAAAAAGGTATTTTGACAGTAAAACAGATTATGCATGTATTTCAGTAAGTTTCGCAATAGATAAAACTGGGTTAAATATATCAGAAGAACAATGGAAACCATGGGGAGAGGTAAAAGCTGCTGTAAAGGCTCTTGTGGAGGTTTTAAAGGATTTAGTTAATGTAATTATCTGGTTAGTAATATTCTCACCATTAGTTCTAATTCCTTACTTCTTAATAAAGCATTTTAAGAAAGGGAAAAAGACTGAAAAAGCAGAAAAAATGGTATAATATAGTGTGTGTAAGTATCATAGATGATTGCGCTAATTAATAATTAGTGAGGAAAGTCCAGACTCCATGTCAGCTGTAAACATTATTACAGTAAGTGCCAACGAAAGTTGGAAGGGAGTAATCTCTTGGAGAAAAGGGCAACAGAAAGTTATACCGCCTATAACTTAGGTAAGGGTGAAATGGTAGTGTAAGAGACTACCGGGTAGTACAGTAATACACTATTGCGAGGCAACCCCCCTTGGAGCAAGGTTTTATCCGCATAGACAGATAATCATCCAGAACAGAATCTGGCTTATTTGATACTTACACACCTTCTTTAATATCTTTTCCAAATCCATTAATAAACTCTTTGTAATTCATAGCATCCTTTCCTTCTATTTGAAGAGTGTTAACATTTAAACAAAGAATCTTTTCTCTTGTAGCAATGAAAAGTTGTGAATCGGATATGAACAAAGTACCTGCTTTCTCACTATTTTCTTTTTTAACCAATTGAGCTTCAAATATCTTTAATCTTTTACCATTCCATATACACCATGCTACAGGCCAGGGAATAAATGCTCTTATCATTCTCTCTATATATTCAGGTTCCATGCTCTCCCAAAGTATTTGAGCATTCTCTTTGGAAATATCCTTCTGCCAGCAGTATGTAGCAAGAGAGTCATCTTGTTTCTGAGGAACAATTTCTCCTTCAACCCACTCTTCAAGAACATCTCCAATTACATCAGAGGATATTTTTACTAATCTTTTTCTTAAAGAAATATTTGTATCATTAGGAAGAATAGGTTCTTTAAATATTTTAAGAATATCTCCCTTGTCCATCTCTTTTGACATTATCATTATTGATATCCCTGTTTCTTTTTCTCCATCTAAAATTGCTTTTTGTACAGGTACAGCACCTCTGTATTTAGGAAGAATTGAGAAGTGTATGTTTATTGACTTGTATTTAGGATATTCAATAAAGAAGTCTGGGAGTATCTCTCCAAATGCAATACATACTATTAATTCAGGATTAAACTTCTTCAGGGCTTCTTTGTACTTTTCTGTATTACTGTTTGTGTGATATACCTCAATATTGTTCTCTGTAGCAAACTCTTTTACCTTTGAAGGAGTAAGTAGTTGTTTTCTTCCTACAGGTTTATCTTCATTAGTAATAACCCCTGTAATTTTAAACCTTTTATCATTGTAAAGTGCACTAAGAATCTGTGTACTTTCCCAGTCTGTTCCTAAAAACAGAGTTTGTATTGGTTCTTCTTTTAAATTTCTCATATACAGATGATTTTACTGTAATACAACTTAAATTGCTATATAATCCATAGCTATGAAAATGTCTGAATTTAAATACAATTTACCTAAAGAGTTAATTGCACAGCATCCTCCTAAAAAAAGAGGTACAAGCAATCTGCTTGTTTTAGATAGAAAGAGTGGAGAGATATCTCATAAAAAATATTTCAATATTCCTGACTTTGTACAAAAAGGAGATGTAATAGTTCTTAATGAGACAAAGGTATTAAATTGTAGAACATTCTTTTTAACTCCAAGGAATAAAAAGGTTGAAGTTCTTTTTCTTGAAGAAAGAGATAACAATATATGGTACTGCCTTGTAGGAAGAGCAAAAGATATACATATATCTGATGTATTGATTAATAATGAAATTAGAATTGAAGTCTTGAAAAGAGAAGATAATGGTTTCCTTGTAAGGTTTATCAGTAAAGATGCATACACTTTATTTGAGAAATATGGACATGTTCCCCTTCCTGCATATATGAAAAGAGAAGATACAAAGGATGATAAAGAAAGATACAATACTGTGTTCTCTGATATTCCTGGTGCTGTTGCTGCTCCTACTGCAAGTTTAAATTTAACAGATGAGATACTTTTTAATATTAAAAAGAAAGGGGCTGAAATTGCTAAAATTGAATTGAAAGTCGGATGGGGAACCTTCTCTCCTGTTAGAGAGGAAAATATTGAAGATCACAAGATACATAGAGAATATATTAATGTAAGCAAACAGAGAGCAGATATTGTTAATGAGTGCAAAGGAAGTGTCTGGGCATTTGGTACAACAGTAGTTAGAGCTCTTGAAAGCGCATATTCAAAAGAAGAGAAAAAGGTAGTACCTTTCTCTGGGTATACCGATTTATACATATATCCTGGATATAAATGGAGGGTTGTTGATGTACTAGTAACTAATTTCCATATGCCTGATTCTTCGTTAATTTTGCTTGTAACTGCTTTTGCAGGTAAAGAGAATATTAAGAGAGCATATGAAGAAGCAATTAAAAGAAAATACAAATTCTTAAGCTATGGTGATAGTATGTTAATTAAGTAAGAATATGGATTTAAATATATTAAAACAGAAATATTTCTTTATGCCTGATGCAACAAGGGGTGCTGTAAGATATTTGACAGTTGATCAGCTTAAGCAGACAGGAACACAAGCTATTGTTACAAATACTCTTCATCTTTTAATTTCTCCTGGTCCTGATGTAATACAAAGATTAGGGGGTATAAAGGGGTTTATGAATTGGGATGGGATTGTGTTTACAGATTCAGGTGGGTTTCAGCTTTTTTCTCTTCTTCATTCTCATAAATGGGAAGGAAAGGTTCATGAGAATGGTGCTGTTTTTAAATCTCCAAGAGAAGGAAATACATACGAGCTTACTCCTGAGACATCAATAGATATTCAAATGAAGATAGGGTCTGATGTTTTAGTGTGTCTTGATGATTGTAGAGATACTAATCTTACAAGATATGAGGCTGAGGAGTCTGTTGAAAGAACATTGAGATGGGCTGTAAGATGCAGGGAACATTTTGATAAAGTTTATGGAGGTACTCAAAAAACAGGGAAACTTTTAACCTGTGTTGTACAAGGTGCTAACTTTTTGGATCTTCGTGAATATTGTGCAAAAGAGCTTGTTAAAATTGGTTTTGATGGTTACAACTTTGGTGGTTATGTTATTGATCAAGATGGAAGACTTGTTTTAGATGAGATGAGTGCTGTAATTGAGAATATCCCTAAGGATACTATAAGGTATGCAATGGGGGTAGGAAAGCCTGAAGATATACTTAATGCAGCAAAAATTGGGTACAACATTTTTGATACAGTACTTGTTACTCGTAATGCAAGACATGGTACTGTATACACTTCTCAGGGGGTAGTAAGGATAAAGAATAGTGAGATGGCTTTGGATAACTCTCCTGTTGATGCTAGCTGTAGTTGTGAATGCTGTAGAAACTACTCTCGTGCATATCTTCATCATATGCTCAAGAGCAATGAAGCTACTGCTCTTACACTTCTTACAATTCATAATCTTAGCTTTTATCAAGATATTATTAAGAAATTAAACCAATAATCTCTGGCAAGAATCTCTTAAAGATGGTATTATATATTTGTCCTTAATTGATATCGTTTTTTAATTGAAGGACAGGAAATAGAAATACTAAGATATTTTTTGAATTAATGAAAATTTTTAAGAAAATATATAAAAACAAAAAAGATAAAACAGGAGATACTAATTATATACGGAATCTTTTGTAACTCTTAGTTGTTTCTTTTCCTAAATGTATAAATTTTAAATATACTCATATGGAGGCAATAATTATGGTTATTGCAGCCTTAGTAGGGGGTGTATCAGTATACAGTTACCTTAGATTTGGAAAGAAATGGGTAAATGTAAAAGATATCCCTGAGGAAGAAATACTTAAGGTTGCAGATAAGGTTGTATCAAAAAGAATAGAAGAAGCAGAAAAGGAGGTAGAAGAGAATAAAAGAAAGGCTGAAGAGCATTTAAGACAGCTTAGAAAAGAAGCACAGGAGCACGAAGAGCTGTTATTAGAAAGAGAAAAGAAATTAAATGAGAGAACTAGAATGCTTGATAAGAAGAGCGAGGAGTTGGAAATAGCATCTGAATCATTAAAGAAGATGCAGAGAGGTGTTGAAAAGACAAGACTTCAGCTTAAGGAAGAATTACAAAAAATCTCAGGTTTAACACAAGAAGAGGCAAGACAGAGATTAATGAGTGAGATTGATGAAGATATTAAGGATTATGAAGCTAAAAAGATTAGACAGGCACAAAAGAAAGTTGAGGAGGTGGCAGATGAAAAAGCAAAAGAGATTTTAGTTGAATCAATGCAAAGGATTGTTACAGACTATGTTGGTGAAACTACAACTTCTACTATTAAAGTTGATGATGATAAGGTAAAGGGAAGGATTATAGGGAAGGAAGGAAGGAATATTAGGGCATTTGAAAAACTTACAGGTGTTGATGTAATCATTGATGAATCCCCTAATACAATTGCACTTTCCTCTTTTGATCCATTAAGAAGGGAGATTGCTGCTGTTGCACTTAATAAACTGATTGGAGATGGGAGAATTCACCCAAGTTCAATTGAGGAGGCTATTAGGAAAGCAAAGAATGAAATTTCAATTGAAATTAAAAAGAATGGTGAAATTCTTGCAGAAGAAGCAGGGTGGCCTGGAATTGATATCGGATTGATAAAACTGCTTGGAAAAATGAAGTATAGAACAAGCTATGGTCAATCCCTTATGTCTCATACTATTGAGGTAATTAGAATAGGAGAGGTTTTAGCTACTGAATTAAAAGCAGATGCTAATTTAGTAAAAAGAGCATGTCTTTTGCATGATGTTGGGAAGGTTCTTTCCCATAAAATAGACAGCCCCCATCATCATATATCTGGTCAAATCGCAAGAAAATATGGACTAGATGAGAAGCTTGTTAATGCAATAGAGGCTCATCACCTTGATATAGAACCACAGTCTGTTGAAGCAGTAATTGTATATCTTGCAGATGCAATATCAGGTGCAAGACCAGGGGCTAGAAAGGATAGTTATGAACAGTATATTCAAAGAATTGAAGGTTTGGAGAATGTTGCAAAGGAAGTAGGCGGAGATAAGATAGAGGAGGTGTTTGCAATAAGGGCAGGGAGAGAATTAAGAGTGATTGTAAAGCCCAATCTAATCTCTGATGATGAGATGACAGTACTTGCAAAGGATCTTGCAGAAACCATAGAAAAGACTCAAAACTACCCTGGTAATGTTGAAGTTACTCTTATTAGGGAGACAAGAGCTGTTGAAATAGCTAAATAATTGGAGAATAACTGATAACTTCTAGTATGCAATACTACAGGTTGTTTTAGTTATTTTAAGAAAGAGAGTAGAAAAATATCTACTCTCTTTTTATTTTTAATTTAAGAATGTTCAAATTTTATCAATACTTTCTAACATAACTCCCCTTCTATTTATTTTAAATAATTGTGAACTTTCCTTTATATTAAGGCATTTTCGCAAGATATGTTGAAATAACAAGGGATCTTTTTAAAATCATATTTTATTTTTAAATTGGATTATAAAAAGTTTGAACAGTAAAGGTTTTAAAAAGTCTTTTATTTAATGAATTTCTTTAATAATTTTCATTTACCCTATAGAAAATACATTCTTGACGAAGTCTTGTATTTACCATATTTTATTGATGTGATACTACAAATCATCTGATATCAGGATTTGTGGCATCCATATCTCTTAGAAAGGAGGTAAAGAAAAATGGCAACAATGTTAAAAAGAGATTTAGTAGAGGAAGTTTCAAAGTCTGCTAAGATTACAAAGAAAGAGGCAGCTGATGCAGTAGATGCAGTATTTGAAGCAATTACAAAAGCTCTAAAAGCTGGTGATTCAGTACTTTTAACAGGTTTTGGTAAATTTGAAGTAAGACACAGAGGATCAAGACCTGGAATCAACCCTAAGACCTTAGCAAGTATTCAAATACCTGCAAGAACAGTTCCTGTATTCAGAGCAGGAAAGGCTCTAAAGGCATCTGTAAAGTAATAAAACTGCCGGCGTTTCTCTTTAGATAAGAGAAAAGAAGTAGCCTGAGGATATCTCAGGCTTTTCTTTTGATAATATCCCTTTGCAAGTAAGGCTTTTAACTGGTAGTATATACAAGGATATTACTTACGAATTAAATAGAATAACTGCCGTGAAGGAATATTTTATTCCAAACAAAAAAAATAATTACAAACCATATCTACTAAGAAAGGGTGTCTTAGTCATATACACCCTGATTATATTTTTTGTTAACACATTTGGTGGTCTTCTTGGAATACCACAGGCAATGGCAAGTAGTATTACAGCAGAAAATATTATCAGACTTACTAATCAGGAAAGAGCAGCTGCAGGATTAAACACATTAAGCACAAATGCTAAGCTTACTGCTGCTGCACAGGCAAAAGCAAATAACATGTTTGAAGTCCAATATTGGGATCACTATGGACCCAATGGAGAAACTCCATGGATGTTTATCACTCAGGCAGGATATACATATGTATATGCAGGAGAGAACCTCGCAAAGGGCTTTAGAACAGCAGAGGGTGTACATGAGGCATGGATGGCAAGTCCTACACACAGAGAGAATATAATGAGTTCTAATTACAAAGATATTGGTGTAGCTGTAATGGAAGGAACATTACTTGGGAAAGAAACTATCCTTGTTGTTCAAATGTTTGGTAATCAGACTACTGAAACATTTAAACCAGTATCACCAACTCCAAAGCCATCTACTACAACAAAGCCAACTCCTAAACCAGTAATTCCTGAAAAAGGAGAGATTAAGTCTATAAGGATAATTAATCCTAAAAATGGAGATTTAATAAATGATGCAAATGTAGATATTAAAGGTGACACACAGAATGTGTCTGGAGAATACTCTGTTGAAATACATAACAATGGAGAGTTTGTAGGAGAGACTACAGCTACTCAAAGCGAATGGATATTTGATAAAAGAAGTGATTGGCAAGAAGGAGAACAAAATGTTTCTGCTAAGCTTAAAGGTGAGGATATAGTGTCTGAAACTGTAAAATTCATTATAGATTCAACCCCTCCTCAAATTGATAAAGAGACTATAAAGGTACAAAATGGTGGCAGTATGTTTACACTTACATTTGAAGCACCACAGGATGCTGTGGATATTCAGTTTGTAAGCAGTGGGAAGACACATCAAATACAAAAAGCAGAAGATAGTAATATAGTGTCGTTGGATATACCAAAAAGCGATATAGGAGATAGTTCAAAGTTAATTATGTCTGATCAAGCTGGAAATATTGCAGAGGTAGATATCTCTGAGTACTTCCTAGAAGAGGTTCAGGGAGAGAAAGATAAGGTAACAGTTGCGATGAGTATTAAGAATATATTTGGTACTACTGATGGAATTAGCTTAATTGTTGTTTCTTTTGTTCTTATTCTTCTTATCCTTGAAGCATATATATCATGGAAGAAAGGAAAGCTCGAGAAAAATGCTTGTGATTTGTTTACAATAGGGACATGGTGGTTGATACTTTTAGTAGGTATATTTAATGGATTCGGTGGAGTTATAAGTTAAGCATGTTATTGAATTGAAAAATAAAGTGGAGGTTAAAAAAGAGATTGTATATTTATTTCTAGTTATACTTTTAACTGTATATTTTGCATACTCAACACATACTCCTAACTCGATATATATTCTAAGCGGAGCATTGGGGAATATTTTAATACTTACATGGTTTACAACTGCTTTTGTAAGATATTCTGGAAGGAGAATATCTCAGTATAGTGAAGTAATTCAAAGAATATCCATAAAAGAGAGATTTTTTACTTACTTTATTCTTCCTCTTCTCTTTTACAATTCTCTTTTAGCATATGTATACTTTAATACAAGCTTTACAATGGATCTTGTACTGATAACTATATCATCTATACTTCTGTTTATACTTTTTCTTAATGTAAAAAGCTCTTTTAAGAAAGTGTACAGTATAGAAGTACATACAAGAGCAGTTTTTGATTTTCTGTGTATTGCCTCTATGTATATGTTTTTAAGTGTAATTGTAAGGCTAGGGCTTTCTATTTGGTTGTCATTACTTATAATTGGAGTTTCAGCTTTAGTGTTCTTGTGGTCTGATATTAAGATTCATAGAAAGGAGAGTATCTCTGCATTTATAGTTAGTATTGTATCAACTGCTTTTATAGTATTTGTAACTGCCCTATTTTTTAATACCAACATATTTGTTGTTCCTGCAATAGGGGCATTAGCCTTTTATCTTATCCTTTCACTATGGAATGTGAGGTTTTCAGGAAAACTTAAATTAACTGATTATCTTCCTCCATTTATATATACTATTCTTGCATTAATTTTAATGCTAAACCTATGAGCAGAGATATTGTTTTAAAAGTAGGAGGTTCTATACTTTATGATCATTTGCTTAATCTTAACTTTGAATTGTTTAAGAGGTTAAAAGAATGGTATAAAGAGAATAAAAAGGAGTATGACCATATTGTATTTGTTGTTGGAGGCGGAGGGCTATCAAGAAATATGGAGCAGAAAGTTTCAGAAACAATACACAATGTAGATAGTATACATGAAATATCTATGTCTATTACTCAAACTAATGCGGTAATATTTTCCTCATATTTAGAAGACAAAGATATATTTGTTCCTAAGACATTGGGAGATGCATATGAGTTTCTTCATAAAGAGGGAAAAGGATGTATGGTAAGCGGCGGACAAAAGGTAGGATGGAGTACTGATATGGATGCTGCAGTATTTGCTGATGCTCTTACTCTTGATAGAGTTTTTAAAGTATCTAATGTCGATTATATTTATGATAAAGATCCTAAAGAGTTCTTTGATGCTAAGCCTATTAAAGATATGACATGGAAAGAGTATTTTAAAATGTTTTCTATATCTCCAGATGATGAGAATACCCCTAATGCTCATATTCCTGTTGATGCAAAATGTTCAATATTCTGTGAGAAGAAAAATATTGCATTTCATGTTACAGGAGGTAAACTTTTATATGAGATTGAAAGTATTGCTAAAATACTTCAGAAGGGGACATTTATACATAGTTAACTAGTGAATATCTATAACTTTGCATTCTGTTTTTCCTGCTGGTGTTTCAATGATTACTGTATCGCCTTTTTTCTTTCCCATTAGGGAGCTTCCTATTGGTGATTTATATGATATTTTTAATTCAAGCGGATTAGTTTCATTTTCTCCAACTATTGTATATTCCTTTTTATTTCCTTTTTCACATTCAATAGTTACGCGTGATCCCAGATCTACTTTGGTAGCTTTCTTCTTACTTACAATTACAGCATTTTCTAATGTCTCATGTATAGTTAATATTCTATCTTCATTAGCTTGAAAATCTGTAACAGCTATAGTATATCCATCATTCTCACTTAGGTCTCCCTGGCTTCTCATTTGATTTAGTGTATCTTGTAATTTTTTTCGTAGTTCTCCTTCTCTGTATTTTAATTCTTTTTTTAGATTTTCATACCCTTCCTTTGTAATTGGTACCTGTGGTTTTTCTTCTGTCATCATACGGTATATTTAAGTTATACCAGAGAGATAATATATGTATTTAGAGGGGATGTCAATAATAAAAGTGCCTCCTCCCCATCTTTTGGATGTGAGAGGAGGGATTCTTGAATCTAGGGTGTAAGACTTGCACTTCAAACTTTGAGTTTAACTCAAAGGGGAGTCCTATCCTCCCAGCACCCTACATTTTTGTATTGTAACATATTGGGAAATCATAGGGAATAAATATAATAGTATCCATAATACCTAACTTAAATACCTAGTTGACAATAATCAGATGGAATTATATAATTTTATACAATTCTTCAAGGGGATTCTCTGTAAAGAGGCCCCTTGTTTTTTTCACTTACTTAGTTTCCTTTTTAGAGTCATATAGAAATCCGTTAAGCTTTTCAAATGATTTCAAGTTTATATATCTATCTGCACTCTTTATAAGTTCTCCAGCAAGAAATTTTCTTAAAGTAATAACTATTACATATTTCCCCTCTGCCCTTGCAAGTTGCACTACTTTTTCAAAATCACCATCACCAGAGAATAATATGATTCCATCACAAGATTTCAATGATTGATATATATCTAATGCAATTTCAACATCAAAATTACATTTTTGTGATTCTAAAAAATCAATTCTCGGATTAAGTTTTTCAGTTTCAAGAAGAAATTTCTTAACAACATCTTTGTCAAGTTTCTCTAGTAAACGCTTATTCTTTCCTGTTGATACAAGTTCTTTTATATTTATCTTTATATATTTTACATCCTTAGTTACAACATCATATCCTGTATCTTTTAACCACTTAATAAATTGATAAGATTTACCATTTCTAGGGTCAGTTCCATAATACAAAGATACCTTATCAATATACGGAATTGAAGATAAATAATCATAAAGAACCTTTAGATCCGTAAATTTCCCCATATAAAGTGCAGAAGATTTAAGATTCGCATAATCAATGAATACATGAACCTTATTTACACCTTTAATCTTTTTTGGAAGCATTTATAACCTAAGAAATTTTATTGATATTTCCATTATATCATGAGGATGTAGATGCTAAAATATATTCTTTTATGATAAAATATGACCATTATGCCGCTATCGTCTAACGGTTAGGACACATGATTCTCAATCATGTAACCAGGGTTCGATTCCCTGTAGCGGTACCAATATATGATACATTTTGATATTGTAACAATATTTCCAGAAGTAATATCTGCATATACAAACAGCAGTATTATTAAACGAGCACAAGAAAAACAATTAGTAAAAATAAATATACATAATCTAAGAAACTGGGCAAAAGATAAACATAAAAGTGTAGATGATAAACCATATGGAGGAGGACCAGGAATGCTTATGAAAATAGAACCAATATTTAACTGCTTAAAAGATCTTAAAAAAGAGAACAGTACTGTAATACTTACATCACCAAAAGGAGAGAAATTAACACAAAGCAAATTAAAAGAACTATCCTCAAATACAAATGCCCATTACATTATACTCTGCGGACACTATGAAGGATTTGACCAAAGAATACATGACTACCTTGTAGATTATGAATACTCAATAGGAGATTATGTACTCTCTGGGGGAGAGTTACCTGCCCTAGTACTTGTAGATGGGATTACAAGATTAATACCGGGTGTACTTGGAAATGAAGAGTCATTAATATCAGAAACATTTAATAGTGATATACCTGATTATCCTCAATATACTAAACCAGAAGAATTTAATGGATGGAAAGTACCTGATGTACTGCTAAGCGGGAATCATAAAGAGATTAAAGAGTGGAGAGAGAGTATGTCAAAAATGAGTAAATAGTTTCACCTTGTGTATAATAAATATTTAGAATAAAATTAAACATAGTAGTTAGTATTTCATTTTATTATAATACCTTTTCCATGTTTCCTTTTATTAAGAAGAAGTACAAAATAACAAAAGAGAAAGAAAGAGAATTAAGACAGGAGCTTAAGGAGCTTGAGAAAGATGTTGTTGATGCTGCTAATAGGTTAGAAGAATCAAGAAGGGAAGACTCCGATGAAGATGATGCAAACCTAGGGATTATTGCTGCTGAGAAACAAGCATTTGAGAAAAGAATTAAAGAGATACAAGGTATCCTAGCTAATTATGAGATTATTGAAGAGAAAAAGGCTTGTACCCCTGACAAGGTTGAACTCGGATCTACTGTTAAGGTAGAAGATGGTGGGAAGGTTATGGAGCTTAGATTAGTGTCTTCTCTTGAAGCAGATCCTCTTAAGAACTATATTTCTGATAAATCACCATTAGGTAGAAAATTACTTAATGCAAAAGTCGGAGATGTCGTTGAAGTTAAAGTAAGAGAGAATAAGATAAGGTATAAAATACTGGAGATCTGTTAATTAATTGCAGAGTTTAAATCTTCTATCTTCACTCTTTCTTGTTTCATACTATCTCTATCTCTAACAGTTACAGTATCGTTCTCTAATGTCTCATAATCTATTGTAATACAGTAGGGTGTACCTATTTCATCCTGATATCTGTATCTCTTTCCAATATTTCCTCTATCATCCCAAACGATCTTGTTATTCTCTGATAATAGGTTAAATATATCTCTTGCTTTACTTACAATATCCTCTTTATTGCTTACCAAAGGAAATACTGCTGCTTTGTATGCTGCAATATCTTTATTGATTTTTAATACAACTCTTGTATCTCCATTTTCTAGTTTCTCTTCTTCATATGAATCAAGAAGAAGGAATAGGAATGTCCTATCTACTCCCCCTGAAGTTTCTACAATATGAGGAATATATTTTTCATTTGTTTTAGGATTCGTATATGAAAGGTCTTTTCCTGAGAATTTACTGTGCTGTGTAAGGTCATAATCTCCTCTCCAATGAATACCTTCATTTTCTGCCCATCCCCATGGTGTCATATATTCAATATCAAATGCCCGTTTAGCATAAAATATTAATTTATCTTTAGGATGTTCATAGAATCTTAAGTTATCATGCTTTCTATACAAATCTTTATAAAACTTCATTCTCTCTTCTTTCCAATATTCAAACCATTTGTCCATCTCGCTAGGATGAGTAAAGAACTGCATATCCCACTGTTCAAACTCTCTTGTTCGGAATATAAATCTATTTGGGGTAACCTCATTTCTAAATGCTTTCCCTATCTGTGCAATACCAAAGGGAGTCTGCTGTCTTGTAGAATCAACAACATTCTTAAAATCAAGATATATATTCTGACATGCTTCACCTCTCAGATATGCATCTATCTTTTCTCCTTCTAATACTCCTACCTCTGTTTTAAAAAGAAGGTTGTATTTTCTGCTTTCTGTAAACTCTGTACCTCCGCAGTTTGGACACTTTCCATTTATATCCTCTGGTCTAAATCTTTGATGACACTTTTTACATTCAACAACTACATCAGAAAATCCGCTTAAATGACCTGATGCTTCCCATACTTTAGGATGTGTAATTATTGTTCCATCTATTCCAACAACATTCTCTCTTTTATCAACCATGTATTTCCACCAATACTTCTTAAGATTGTTCTTCATTTCTACACCTACAGGTCCGTAATCATAGAATCCCCCTATACCTCCATATATCTCGGAGTTAGGATATATTATGCCTCTTCTTTTGCACAGTGCTGTAATTTTTTGTAAAAGGTCCTCTTTCATTTATACATCTTTTAATATTATTCTTTTCAATTATACATCATCTTTAAATATATAGAACATAATGATACTATGTATATATATTCTCCTATTATCTTCTATTTTAACACTTCTCATTAAACTCATTGGACAAACTACTATTCAATCTGGGAGGTTATACATGAATAGTGAAGATTGTGTGATATAATCAGAAGATATATTAATTATTCAAACTATCCAATGAACGAGTCTTTAAAAAGTGATTTAGAGGGACAAAGAAAAGTAAGATTAGAAAAGCTTCAGAAAATTAAAGAGCTTGGAATTAATCCATATCCTTCAAAATCATTCAGAGATATACAGATTGAAGGTATAAAGGGGGAGTTTGAGAAATATGAAGGAAGTGTACATACAGTTGCAGGAAGGATAACAGGATGGAGAGAGCATGGAAAATTAATATTTGCAGATATTAAAGACCCAAGTGGTACTATTCAGATAATACTTAAATCAGAGTGGCTTAAGAAGGGTTTAGATGATGGATATTTACAATGGGAGCATCTTGAGCTTTTAGACCTTGCTGATTTTATAGAAGTAACAGGAAAGATTGGTAAAAGTAAAACAGAGGAAATATCAATACTGGGAGAAAGTGTAAGACTTCTTACAAAGGCACTCAGACCTATACCTAGAAAACTTCTTGATAAAGAGCAGAAGTTTAGAAGAAGGTATCTTGACCTAACTATTAATCCAGAAAGAATAGAGTTATTTAAAAGAAAGGCAAAGTTCTGGGAAATACAAAGAGAGTTTCTTAAAAACGAAGGCTTTATTGAAGTAGAAACTCCTGTTTTAGAGAATGTAACAGGAGGAGCTGATGCTAAGCCATTTATAACTCATCATAATGCTTTGAATATTGATTTGTACCTTAGAATATCAACTGAGCTTCATCAAAAAAGACTTATAGGAGGAGGGTTTGAAAAGGTATATACATTTGGTCCTAATTTTAGAAATGAGGGTATGGATGATGAGCATCTTCCAGAGTTCTATGATATTGAATGGTATTGGGCGTACGCTAATTTCAAAGATAACATGGAGCTGGTAAGAAGATTGTTTTTAGAGATAGCTCAAAAGATATATAGAAGAACTAAGTTTACAACAAGAGGTCACACATTTGATTTAGCAGATGATTGGAAAGAGATTGATTTTGTAGATGTAATTAAAGAGAATTTTAATGTAGATGTTGTAAATGATAGTGAGGAGAGCATGCTAAAAGCTCTTAAAGATAAAGGTTTGGAAGTTGAAGAAGGTATGAATAGAAATAGAATGACAGATAGTATGTGGAAGTATGTAAGAAGTAATATTTCTGGTCCTGCATTTTTAGTAAATCATCCTATGTTTGTTTCTCCTTTAGCTAAATCAAAAGAGGAGAATCAAAACATTACAGAAAGATTTCAGGTTATTATTGCCGGAAGTGAACTTGGAAATGGGTACTCTGAAATAAATGATCCGCAGGATCAGCTTATGAGATTTTTAGAACAGCAAAAACTTAGAGAGAGTGGTGATGAAGAGGCTCAGATGCTTGATATTGATTTTGTTGAAATGCTTGAATATGGTATGCCTCCTGTAAGTGGATATGGTCAGAGTGAAAGAGTCTTTTGGTTTCTAGAGAATATTACTGCAAGGGAGGGAACACTATTTCCACAGATGAAGCCTGAGCTTGAACAGTCTACTAAAAAGATTTACAAGGATATATTGCCTAAGGTTAAGAAAAAATAAATGGATTCCATTAAGGATATCTTTACAAAACTTAA
>CAZQHF010000009.1:0-19846 GCA_964593535.1 uncultured Candidatus Saccharibacteria bacterium | reverse complement strand
ATTAACTATGTGTTAAAATATCATCCAGAGTGCCATATGTATGCAACCTGTACAAAAGGTAACAAAAGATGTAGATATGTAGTAAAATGAAGTATGAGAGTTTATTTAAAAGAGATAAAAGAGAAGTTTCTGGAGTTTGAAATAGAAAATTATGATGAGAATATATATTTTGAAAATATTAATCATGACTCAAGGGTTTATATTGCAGACTCTTTGTTTATTCCAATAATAGGGAAAAATTTTGATGGCCATGATTTTATTGAATCAAGTAAATGCAGAGTTTCTTTAATGCAAAGAGATCATAAAGAAAGGTATAAACTAGATATTCCATTAATAATTGTAGATGATATTTTAGAAGGGTTAAAAGAAATTATTGAATATGTAAGAGATAAAGTTAATACTCCAGTTATTGGGATTACAGGGAGTACAGGAAAAACTACAACAAGGATGATGACTGTTTCTATACTTTCACAATTTGGAAAGGTTCTTACTTCTGATAGAAATATAAATACATTATGGGGAAATGGAGAACTTCTTATGACTTTCTCAAATGAAAAATATATTGTACTTGAGATTGGAATGGACAGTAAAGGCGAGATTAGGATGCAGTATGATGGTTTAAAGCCAGATATTGGCGGTATTTTAAATGTAGGTTATGTTCATGGGGAAAATGTTGGTGGTATAGAAGGAGTATTTAATGAGAAAAGACAGCTTGCTGAGTATTTAGTAAGAAATAACAAACTTGTTATATTAAATACTGATGATAAAAGATTAAAGAAACTTGCAGATGAGTTAAAAATCAATGTTGTAACTGTTGGCAGCAATAATCAGGATTACACCTTTTCTAATATATATTTGAATGAGAGTGGAACTCATTTTTTACTTAAAAATAATGGTAAGTCGTATGACTGTAATTTGAAGATACTTGGTAAAGATTATGTATACAATGCTCTTTGTGCCATTGCATTATGTAATGCTTTGGGGGTTTCGATAGAGGATTGTATAAAAGGGGTTGAGAAATATAACGGGTTTAAAGAAAGATTTGAAATTAAGAAGATTAATAGTCATCTTACAATAATAAATGATGCATATAATGCAAATCCTGCATCAATGAAAATGTCATTGGATACATTTAATGAGCTTTGGGGAAAAAGAAAAGATATTAGAAAGATTCTAGTTTTAGGAGATATGAAAGAGTTGGGAAGTGTATCTAATCAAGAGCACAAGAAGATTGGTGATATCGTAAACAGTATGGATATTGATTCTGTTATTTACTTAGGTGAGTACTCTGAATATTTTAAAGGTGTTACATCTTGCAGTAGTGTTCAAGAAGTAGTTGAGTCTTTAAAGAAAAATATTAAGAAAGAAGAAAATACTGTTATCCTTTTAAAAGGAAGTAACAGTCAAAAACTGTATACTATTCCTGAACTCTTAAATTAATCTTCCCATCTAATATCAGCTCCAAGCTTTTGAAGATTTTCAACAAAATGAGGATGTGCCCTCTTTATTGTATCTGCATTGTGTATAATACTTTCTCCATCTATTGTAAGTGCTACCATAAGGAGTGCCACTGTTGCCCTTATAATATTAGGGGCATCTACTGTGGCAGGTTTTAACTCCTTTCCACCAAATACTATTACTCTATGAGGATCGCACATTACAATATGAGCTCCAAACTTAATCATTTCTGGTACCCAGAAAAATCCTGCTTCATATACTTTATTCCAGAACATACAGCTTCCTTCTGCTTTTACTGCTAATGCCATCATCAAAGGAAGAAGGTCTGCAGGAAAGTACGGCCATGGTGCTGCTTCTACTTTTTGAAGCATATTTTTTGTGAATGGTTCAACTACTTTTAATTTCCCATTGCTCTCTGAGTATGCAGTGTCTTTGTCATATTTAATTGTTACACCAAATTTAGCAAATGTCTTATTTATCAGTAAAAAATGCTGTGGCATTGCATTATTCACTCTAACCTGCCCGCCTGTCATAGCACCGAGAGCAAGAAGAGTTGTAATTTCATGATGGTCTGAGGAGATTGTAAATGTTGTACCATGTAGTTTATCTACTCCTTCTATGCTTAATGTTGAAGACCCTATTCCTGATATCTTTGCACCCATTTGATTTAAGAAATTACAAAGGTCTTGTACATGAGGTTCTGAAGCTGCATTTATCATTACAGAAACACCTTTTGCTCTTGCTGTTGCCATTATAAAGTTTTCTGTTGTTGTTACAGACATATAATCCTGCCAGAGTGTATTTCCTACTAAACCATTCTTTGCATTAATTTCAATAGTTTCTTCTACTTTTACTTCTGCACCAAGAGCTTTAAACACCTCTAAATGAGGATCTATCTCCCTTATGCCAAGTGCACAGCCACCAATTTCTTGTTTAATTTTTAATTCCCCATGCCTTATTAGTAATGGTGCAAGTATGAGTAAAGCTCCTCTCATTCCAAGTGGTAAGCCAGCATCTCCGAAGCTCTTGCAAAATCCTGAATTATTAATTTTTACTACTTGTTTTTCTTTGTCCCATTCAACATAAGAGCCCAATTCCTGCATTAATTCAATTAGTTTTGTAACATCAGTTAACTCTGGAAAGTTGTTTATAACGACATCTTCATCTGTAAGAAGTGTTGCACAAAGTATTGGCAGTGCAGAGTTTTTATTCCCAGCAGGAGTAATCTCCCCATTTAAAGCTTTTCCCCCTTTTACTATTAAGTTTGCCATATATTTTATTTGATAATATTAATTTCATATTTTAAATCGATATCATATTTCTTTTTAACTTCTTCTTTTATTTCTTCTATTAATTTAAGTATTTCTTCTCCTGAAGCTTTTCTGTTTGTTACTACACATAAAGCATGGTTTTCATATACTCCAGCATTTCCTTTCCATTTTCCTTTCCACCCAAGTTCATCAATTACTCTTCCAGCAGGTATTTTTACATATTCTCCTGCAGGATATGACTGAAGGTTAGGAATTACTTTTGAAAGTTCAATGTATTTTTCTTTTGTTACAAAAGGATTCTCAAATACACATCCACATGTTCCATATTCTTTAGCTGAAGGGAGTTTCTTTTTTCTTTGATTAATAACAGCCTGCATAACATCAGAAGTTGTATATGGTTGCTGAGCAAAAGTTTTTAGTTCTTCTTCAACAGTGCTGTAATTTAATTTAGAATTACTTTCTCCCTTGTTTAGTTTAAATATTGAAGAGATAATCAGATATTCTGGATTTCCTGTTGTTTTAAATATACTGCTTCTATATGAAAATTTACATTCACTATTTGTAAAGGTTGTCCTTTCTCCTGTTTTTAAATTTACTGCTTCTACACTTTCAACAGCATCCATAATATTTTGTCCATATGCTCCTATGCTCTGTGACACAACGCCCCCTATATTCCCAGGGATATCAACCATATTCTCTACTCCTTGGTAATTGTTCTTTACACACCATCTAACAAATTTATCCCAGTTTTCACCACAGTATGCCTTTATCCAAACATTTTTTTTGTCTTCTTTGACTACTTTCTTTCCTTTTATTACTGGTTTAATTATTGTTCCATTGAAATCATTTACAAAAAGAATGTTGTTTCCCTCTCCAAGTATTAATATTCTTTCTTCATTAAGATATTCTGATTCTAACAAAGAGGAAATATCATTCTCGCCATCCACTTCTATTAGGTATTTAGTCTTTGTGTTAACACCATACTGATTAAAATCTTTAAGGCTTTTGTTTTTAAATACCTTCATACACTTTGATTATATAACATATTGATTAAATATCTAAAGATTTGAATATATCATCAAGAATTTTGTATGTTGCATTTGTGGGGAATAGTGCTTCTAGCTTTTTATAATCAATCTTTCTAAGTTTTACCTGGTTACTAAATCTCTCTATTTCTTCTGTAAGATTGCACTCTTGTAAATATTTCTCTTCTAGAATATTTGCACTCCCTATATCACTTAATACTTTTGCATTAAGATACTGCTCATTATGAGTAACCCATGGAATAGGTATAAAGAGGGCAGGCTTTTTAAGCACCCCTATTTCATATACAGTATTTGCACCTGCTCTTCCTGTAAAGATATCCATTCCATTTAGAACATATCCTATACTTTTACCATCAATATATTTTTTTATCACAAGTCTCTCTTTGTATTCATCTATTAAATTTTCTTTTAACTGAACTGCTTTCTCATAATCTTTGAAATTTTCATTGTCTCCTGTTTGAAGAAGTACTCTGTATTTTCTAAGAAGGTCATTTAATGATTCAAGAACCTTCATATTAATACTGTGCGACCCTAAACTACCTCCTGAGATGTATATGAAAGGTAGCTGTTTATTTGTTACCATAAGGGCAACAATTTCTTTGTCTGTATCTTTCGTAGCCTTACTGATAAATATCTCTTTTCTTACAATATTTCCTGTATGTATAGTTTTTTCCTTGGGGAAGTATTTAATTGATTCTTTAAAAGAGACATATATTCTTTTAGAGAATTTTCCTACTATTTTGTTTGATAATCCTACTGATGCTGTCTGTTCATGGAGGAAAATCGGCTTATGAAAAATATGTCCTGCTGTACACACAGGCACAGAGATGAATCCTCCTGATGATATTATTATCGTTGGATTTTCTTTTTTTACAACAGATAGTGAATCAAAGAAACCTAAAATTGATCTAAATAGCAGGGATATGGTATTTAATGAGAGTTTTCTTTGTAGTTTACCTGCTCTAATATAATATGTTTTAAATTTTGCATCTTTAAACTGCTTCTGTTCAAGAGAGTTTCCCTTTTTTTCTCCTTCCATTCCTAAATCACCTCCTACATATACTATATTTTGTACTGGGATGTTGTAATCCTGTATTAAAGCATCAATTAAACCCTTTACAACAGAAAGGTGGCCGCCGCTTCCTCCTCCAGTTATCATTATTTTTATATCTTTTTTAAGCATTTTTGCTATATCTGCTTACATTTAAAAGTAAAGCAAAAGCTATTACTGTTACTATTGTACTAGATCCTCCATATGTTAGAAATGGCAGCGGGATACCTGTTAAAGGAATTAATCCAACATTAGCGGCCATATTAAGAAATGCCTGTGTAGTAAGCCATATAGTTATACCTGCTGCGAGATATTTTCCTTCACTATCTCTAGCCGAAAGTGAAATTTTAAAACCTCTTGTAAGAAATAAAATCCATGAAGAAACCATAACTATACCTCCTGCCAAACCAAATTCTTCAAGCAGTACAGCAAAAGTTGAATCAGTAAATGCTGTATTTTCAACTAAATATCCAAAACGCTGTCTTGACTGCCCAAAACCTTTTCCAAAAAGTCCTCCGCTTCCTATTCCAATTAATATCTGTTGCATCTGATATCCGCTGCCTCGAGGATCTGCTACTTCTCCTTTAAAGATTAACTCAAAATATGTTTGAATTCTTGACATTCTGTATGGTTCAATTGCTATTGCTATTACTCCCAGTAAAAGGATAACGGGTATTAGTGCAAGGAATCTGTTTCTGTGTTCCTTGTTTTTTCCTGAGAGAAGAAACATAATTAATGCAGTAATACATATAACCATAGTTGTTCCTAAATCAGGTTCAAGAAGTACAAGAAGTGCAACTGCTCCTAGTACAATTAAAAAAGGTATTAATGCTTTAGTAAATTCATTTTTATCACTTTTTTTTGAATTAATACTTTCATTTTTTGCAAACCAGCTTGAGAAATACATAACAATGGCTAATTTAGCAAATTCAGCAGGTTGTATAGATGGTAGACTTCCTAATTGAATCCATCTTTTTGACCCGTTTACTTCATCCCCTACAACGAGGACTGTTAGAAGAAGAAAAATTACAATACCTAGAAATGGAAATGAAAAGTTAAGCAACTTTTTATAATCGATTAGATATGTAATTACTCCAATTATAGCTCCAAATACAAGCCATATTAGCTGTTGTATAACAAAATGGAATTGATTGCCAAATTCCTGTGTTGCCATATATACACTCGCATCATATATCATAATTGTTCCAAATACTGCCATTACAATGACAAATGCAAGGACTACTTTGTCAGGAAAATGATGATCATATGTTTGTTTTCTTTTTACTCTTTTTTTACTCGACATTCTTTGTCTATTAATATACTATATATTTAACTATGACTCAAAGCAGGAAAAAGATTGTAATAGCAGTCGGTGGTCCAGGAGGCTCTGGGAGCACAACTATTGCAAAAATGTTAGCAGAGCATTTTCATCTTAAAAATATTTATGCAGGTGATCTTTTTAGAAAAGCTGCAAATGAGAAAGATTATGAATATTTTGAAGAGTTCTTACAGGAAATTTCAAAGGGAGGAAATCATTTAGATTATGAAATTGATGCATTACTGCAGGAATATGCTAAAAAGGGGAATGTCGTAATTGACAGTAAACTGTATGGAGCTTTAGCAAAAACAAGAAAATTGAAATGCGATGTTTCAATATGGTTAGATGCTAAGTCAGATGTAAGAATTAAAAGATCTTTAGAGAAAGGAAATGTAAAAGGGATTAAGAAATTAAAGAGATATTTGCAGATAAGGCGGGATTTGAAAAAAAGGTATAAAATAGATAAAGAGAAGTATTGGAGATTGTATAAAATAAAATATGATAAACCTGCCTTGTACTATGATATTGTTTTAGATACTTCTAATATGAATGAGCAGGAAACCTTTAATTTAATTTTAAAAAGGATTGAAGATGGAGGATACATTAAAACAGAATGATCAAGATACATCTTCTACACCTCAAGATATTACTGCACATGTTAGTACAAGCCCAGAAAAAGAGTATATAGAGAATAAACAGAATCCTGAAGATTTAGATGTAATATGGTGCAGACTTAAGTGTCTGAAATGTGGTTATGTTTATGAAGGAACAGCAGTACTTAAGCAGTGTCCTAAATGTGGAAATAATAATCCTGATATGTTTGCTGATCTTGACTAACTCTGCCGAGAGGGGGAATCGAACCCCCACTCTATTTCTAGAACGGGATTTTAAGTCCCGCGCGTCTGCCTATTCCGCCATCTCGGCATACCTAATTTTATTACAGCACATATACTTTATCAATATATGGAGGTGACGATGGGATTCGAACCCATGATAGTGGTTTTGCAGACCACGGCCTTAACCAACTTGGCTACGTCACCAATGTCTTAGAATCCAATGATATCTTTTACTGTTGATATTTCCAGTATGGTATTGTTGGATTTGTTTGTAATAGAACTGCCACTAATAATAGCAATTTTATCGTCTAAATCCAACTCCCCATATGAATATACACACTCAACTGCTTTCTTTACTGCTGTGTCTCTATCTTGTGGGAGGTCTTTAAGATAGTAACTTTTTACACCTCGAAGAAGTGCATTCTGTCTTATTCTTCGTATATTATTCCCTACTTCCCAAATTGGGATATTTAGTCTGTGTCTTGATAGACTTTGTGTTGTTTTCCCTGTTTTTGAAAGGATTACAACACCTTTTAAGTTAAGCTGCATAGACATATCAAAAAGAGAAGAACACAAAACATCTGTTTCTATGCTTGCTTGTGTATATCCTGTGACTTTCTGAGGTATTAAGACTTTTTCACAATTAAAAGCTATATCATTTGCCATTTTTACACTCTCTGCGGGATATTTTCCTGTAGATGTCTCTGCAGAAAGCATTATAGCATCACATCCATCCATAACAGCATTTGCGACATCACTTACCTCTGCTCTTGTAGGACGGATATTCTCTCTCATTGATTCAAGCATTTGTGTAGCGACTATAACAGGCTTGCCAGCACATCTGCATTTATATATCATCTGTTTCTGAATAACTGGTACTTCCCATAAAGGGAGTTCTACACCCATATCTCCTCTTGCTATCATTATTCCATCAACAAAATTAAGTATTTGATCAAAGTTATCTACACCCTCTCTATCTTCTATCTTTGCAATTAATTTTGTTTGTGTATCTCCCATAATTTTTCTTATTTGAGCAACATCATCAATATTTCTTATAAAGGAGGCAGATATAAAATCAAATTTATTATCTACAGCGAATTTAATATCTTCTTCATCCTTCTTACTTACTGGTGGAAAATTCAAATGTATCCCTGGTACATTAACAGTCTTTTTAGGTTTGAGAATACCTCCTTGTATAACAGTACAAAAAACTTCTTCTCCGTTAATATCTTTCACCTTCAGTATAATATTTCCATCATCAAGTACAATTTGTGCATCTCTTGTAATATCTTTGTATAACGAAGGGTATGATATTGAAATATAATTTTGTGAAAGCTCTCTGTCTCTTGAGAAATCCTCACTTACAATAATCACAGTATCTCCGTTCTTTATTTCTCTTTCTTTATCAAAACCTACTATTCTAATCTTATGACCTTTTGTATCAAGCATTAATGCTACTCTTGCTGTTATCTTTCTAATACTCTCAGAAACTCTTTTAAGTTCATCAAAATCTGCAAAAGAAGCATTTATTCTTGCTATACTCATTCCATTTGAAATCATTTCTCTTAAAACATTTTCATCCCAGCTTGAAGGTCCTATTGTTGCTACTATTTTTGTTTTGGACAGTTGTATCATAATATATATTAATATACAGTAGAAGATAGACATTAAACAATACAATTTCTACCCTATATTATTTTTACTTGCAATTAAGGGGAGGGAATATATAAAATACGGTAATATATTATATATTAGGTAATTTAACATATGGAAAAGTTTTTTAGAAATTTGATTCAAAATATGCTCGCTGCATACTTTGTTATTACAATTGTTAAAGGGATAACTATTTCTTCTAATACAGTGTATTTAATTACTACTCTTATTATGTTTTCTCTTACTGTTTTTCTATCTACTAAAGTTTTGAAATTCTTAACTATAAAATTGAATTTTATTACTAGATTTCTAATGACAATTATCCTTTCATTAGGAGTGTTTTACATACTTGAGGAGTTTATGCCTGGGTTTAAGATAGAAGAGTATACTTTTGAAGGTTTAAATAGCGGACAACTTGTTATACATAGCTTTCAAGTAACTCATATACTTACAATGGTCTTTGGCAGTGTAATATTTTCATTTGTTTCTTCTACACTGCAATCTTTGGAGAAAAGTTCTTAATGTAGTATAATCAGAGGCTATGAGTACAGAATTGCAAAATGCCCTTTTATATATCCAGATTATAATATCTGTTCTTGTTGTTATTTCTATACTTTTACAAAACAGAGCAGAAGGTTTAGGGAAGATGTTTGGAGGCGGAGGGGAGGTATTTAGAACAAAGAGAGGTTTAGAAAAGTTCCTTTACTACTTTACTATTGCTTTGGTTGTACTTCTTGTAATCACTTCCTTGTTGATATATAAATATTCTGTATAGAAATTAACAGATGACAAAATTACAGAAATCTCAAAATAATATGCAAAAGTCTATGAAGGAGGCTTTTGAATCTATAATTCCTTCAAAAAGTGTAATAAAAGTAAATACAACAAAAGAGAAGGTAACATTTAGAGAGTGGCTATGGAATTATCCTGAAAATATCAGTAAGTTTTTTAAGCGAACTGCTCCTCTTAGTTTTATTCTACTTTTTTCAATTATTGGTTTATGGATTTTTTCTTTTCTTACTAGTACAAGCTTTGCTAATATTATAACGGAGGATAGAGGTGGAGTATTTGTTGAGGGAACTGTTGGTGCAATTTCATCTTTTAATCCGATTTTTACATCACAAAGTAGTGTTGATGCAGATATAAGGGGATTGGTATTTGAGAAGTTTATATATATTTCTAAAGAAGGTAAGCCTATTGAGGGAATTGCACAGCAGTGGGATATTTCACATGAAGGTAAGGTATATGATTTTACAATATCTAACACTCATGTATGGCAGGATGGGGTTCCGCTTACTATTGATGATGTACTGTACACATTTGAGATATCAAAAGAGCTAGCATCTAAATATGATTATGATACTATTGGTTCTCCTCTTGTTGATGTTAAAATTGAAAAAATAGGAGAGGATAAAATTCGTTTTACACTTCCAGAGATTAATGCAACATTTTTTGAGGCGATTTCTGTATATATTATTCCCAAGCATAAGTTTGATGGTGTAAGTACAAGAGATATACCTTTTAATGCATTTGCAAAATACCCTGTTGGTTCAGGGCCATATGAAGTATATAGATCTGAGCCTAATGTTGTTTATCTTAAAGCTTCTGATTATTATCCTAAAAAGCTTGATGTTGAGACTATAGTTTATCGTCTTTATTCTACTTATGAAGCACTTGAGGCAGCATTTAGAAATGGGTTGCTTGATGCTATTGGAGCTACTGATGAATACAGTATTTCATATGTAAATGAGTACCCAGCTTTTAGGGAGTACTCTGTTATACTCTCTCCAAGGTTAAGAATGATATTTTTTAACACAAGAATAGATAAGCTAAAGGATAAAAATGTAAGGATTGCATTAAATTATCTTACAAACAAAGAGCTTTTACTTCAAAAAGCAAATATCTCTGGTGAAACTGTTTATGGACCTATTGCAAAGAGTTGTTGGGCATACAATGAAAATAGTTTAATTAAGTATGAGTATAATCCACAGAAAGCAGCTGAAATTTTAACTACTCTTGGATATACAAAATCACAAGAAAGTGGATATTTTGAAACTGGAGATAAAAAGGTTCTTAGTTTTACTTTAAGCTATTATGATAATGATTTAAATGAAAGAATTGCTAATGCACTAAAGCAGCTTTGGGAACAAGAAGGTATTGTTTTAAATCTAGAGCCCCTTTCATATACACAGCTTACTCAGGAAATTGTTGCTACAAGAGATTTTGAACTACTTATGTATGAAGTAGAAACAACGATTGATCCTGATCAGTACAATTTATGGCACTCTCTTAAAACTAATTATCCTGACTTAAATTTGTCTGGTTACAGTTATGAGAGAGTTGATATATATCTTGAGCAGGCAAGACAAACTCTTGATACAGCAAAAAGAATATCTAATTATGCTTCTTTCCAAAAATATTTAACTCAAGATGCTCCTGTAATATTTTTGTATCATCCTAAGTATATATATGTTGTAAGAGACAGTATTAATATTGGAGATATAAGCGGGATAATGTATCCATATCAAAGATACAGTAATATCACAAATTGGAAAATGTAATGCCAGAAGGGGGAGTTGAACCCCCACCCTTTTAACAAGGACTACGTTCTGAACGTAGCGTGTCTGCCAATTCCACCATTCCGGCAGGTAGAAAATTTTAACATATTCTAAGGAAATTTGTTACTCTGGCTTAGAGGTTAGGGATATTTTTATCTTTTTCTTTTTTACTTCTTTCCCCTTTTCGTCATCAGGGTCTACCATTTTATATTTTCTTAAAAACACATCTTTATTTACTATTGTTTCTTTCTTTTCAGTTTCCTCTTTGCTCTCTTCCTTATCTGTTTCTTCTTTTACCTCCTCTGTACTCTCTTTACTACTTTCATCTTTCTTTTCTTCTGTGTCTTTTTTGTTAATGTCTCCGAATATTTCTTTCAATGTTTTGGGCTCACTTTCTTTTTTCTCTTTATTATTTATTAACTTCTCAACCTCTTTTATACTTTTCTCTTCCTTTGATTTAAACAGTAAACTTTTTAATATTAATGCAATTATTATTCCTAGTATAAATGCAGCCAAAAGTGTTATAGCAAGGTCTCTATTTTGTTTAAGTATGTCAACAAAATTATCCTTAGTTATACTATCAAATGAAAAGAATATCTCTTTAGAGTCATTATTTTCTACTGGTAAAGGCTGTGTAAGTTCACCTACACTAAAAGTTAGTGGTGTTGCAAGTATACTTGCATATCCATACTTCCTTGTAAAAGCAGTAAATGTATATATTCCATCAATTAAGCCTCCCTCTGGTTTTACTATTACAGACCATGAGCCATTCTCATTAGTATTGACTATACCAGTATTATTAAAAGCATTTGCACTTAAAAAGTAAATAACATCAGAGTTAGCTAATGCACTTCCTGTTATAGTGATAGAGTCGTCATTAATTTGTGGGGTACTTGGAAGAGGAGCTCTTGGGATTACAATGAATTCATACTCCAATACCCTTACTGCATCAGTTTCATCATTATATCTAAACTTAATAATATGTTTGCCAATGCTTAAAGCAGGGAATGTATAGGGGCTGGTTATCTTAGTAAAGCCTTTTCCATCAATATCTATTTCTACACCTGTTTTATTTGGAGAGATATCCTTAAATGTAATTATGTAGCTAGGATTATCTGTATATTGAGGAAGTGTAAATCCTAAAGAGTTAATCTCTCTTTCTGTAGTATTTAGTTTATCTCCATCAACTGCTTTAACCTGATCAAGTGTAGTATCACTTTGTGCAGATACAAAGAAAGGAAATATTAAAATTATGAGGATGGACAGTAATATTTTTCTCATATATGTTTCTTTTGAATTAAACAGTTACAGCAATATTGTATCTTTAATTTAAAAAAGTTTCTAGTCTTCTAGTTTATCTATAAACAGAATACCCTCTGTATGATTATATTCATGTTGTATTTCTCTTGCCTCTTGTCCTGAAAATATTCTCTTTTGAACTTTTCCACTTCTGTCTAAATATTTTACCTTTATCTTTTTAAATCTAGATACTCTTCCCTCTTTGTGTGGGACACTTAAACATCCTTCAATATCTACTGTTTTCTCTTTTTTAATAACTTTAAATTCAGGATTAATCATTATTTCAAATTCTCCGCTATCTTCTTTAAGGATACAAAATACTTTCTTGTCTACTCCAACTTGAACAGCACTAAGACCTGCTGCACTATATCCATCATCAGTTAAAACATTTTCTGCTGTATATATGAGATTATCTAATAATTTCTGGAATTTATCTGTTTTAATTTCTTCCTTTGTAACAGTATGAGAGACTCTTCTTAAGAAAGCCTCTTGTTTTGGATTTTCAATTGTATATATTTTAAGTATTTTTGACATTACCAATTATATCATACATAAAAACAGAGAAATGTTGATTAATATTCTCGTTTCAGTTATATTTATATGTAACATATAACCTAGCTTAAATGAAAAAATACAACTATATTGTTGTCGGTGCTGGTCCTGCAGGACTGTTTGCCTGTTATGAACTTCTTAAGAAAAGAAAGCATGGTAGTATTCTCCTTCTTGACATGGGTAAACGAATTGAGAAGAGAAAGCCCAGTGAGGTAATGACAGGAGTGGGAGGTGCAGGAACATTCTCAGATGGAAAGCTTACACTTACGCCTAGTCTTTCTCATGAGAAGGCTCTTCATTTAGTCTCAAAACAGGAGTATCAGGAGATATTAAATTATGTAGATAGTATATTTACTAAGTTTGGTGTTGACTCTTCATACTATCCTAAAGAAACAGATGAACTTAGAAAGCTTCTTGAAGAAGCAGAAGTAAATGATGTTAATCTTGTTGTACGAAGGGCAAGACATGTAGGAACTGATAAGTTAAAAATTTTTGTTAAAAATTTCCAAGAATATATTCTTTCTCAAGGTGTTGAGATAATAGATAGTACAGTAGTAGATGATATCCTTGTTTCAGAGGGTAAAGTTAATGGAGTTGTTACTAAAGAAGGAAAGAAATTTTTTGCTGATAAAGTACTGCTTGCTCCCGGCAGGGTTAACGCTAGATGGCTTCAGATATTAGCTGATAAATATGGAATTAAATATGTTAATGATAAAGTGGAGGTTGGTGTAAGAGTAGAATTCCCTTCTCTTATCATGCGAAGGCAGGCAGAGGTATTGTATGAAGTAGTTTACAAGATAAGAACCAAGACATATCAGGATATTGTAAGAACATTTTGCAGCTGTCCTAATGGCAAGGTTGCAGTTGAAGATTATGGCAGCTATGTTTGTGTTAATGGATATTCTAATTCTGATAATAATGATAAAAATTCAAACTTTGCTTTTCTGTGTGAAGTAAGTTTAAAAGAACCTCTTGAAAATTCAATAGCATATGCAAAATCAATAGCAGAGCTTACTTCTTTGCTTGGAGGAGGAAAGCCGTTGCTTCAAACCTTGTATGATTTTAGAGATGGAAGACGAAGTACATGGTCAAGGCTTGAAAAATCTTTTGTTGAGCCTTCTCTAAAAGATGTTGTTCCAGGTGATATTGCAATGGGGTTTTCTCATAGAATTGTTCAAAATATTATTGAAGGACTTGAAATACTTGACAGGGTAATGCCTGGAATTAATTCAGGTTCTACTCTTCTTTATGCTCCTGAGGTTAAATTTAGATCTTCTAGTATACAAACAGATAAAATATTGCAGACATCTGTTAATGGATTATTTGTTGCAGGTGATGCTTCTGGTGCATCAGGTTCAATTACTGGAGCTGCTGCAACAGGTATTATTGCTGCAAGAGGAATGGGTATTAGTTAAATGCAGTTGCCAAGTTTTTAGCAACAAATATTTTTGCATGAACTTTTTGTTCTACTTTTACAGGCTTATTTGTATGTGAGAGATATACAAGGTATTTATAACCTGCATCAATAGCTGCATAAATATCAGCTGTAAGACTGTCTCCTACTACAAGGGTTCTTTTGGTATCTATTTTGTGGTACTTTCCTGCTTTTATCCATCCTTCTTTATCTTTTAAATTTGTAATATTAGTTGTAAAGAAAGGTATTTTTATATGCTCCCCATATTTTTTAAAATACTCATTTCTAATTTTTTCTACTTTTACATTAGTCCATTGTTTTTGTGCATGAGAGTATACACCTATTGGTATATTAAAAGTTTTAATTTTGTGTATAGCTTCTATTGTATATGGAAATGATTGCGGAGAGGTTAAATAGAACTCCTTGTAAGAAGATTTTAATGCTTTATACACTTCCTTTTTATTAATTTTTACTTTCTTTTCTTTAATATATTGAGATAATGCTAACTTAGAAAGTGTATCAACAAGTATAGGATATTTTTGTTGTTCATATATTTTATTAGCTATATCAACAATTTCTTTTGTAATTTTTAACTGTTTCTTTAAGGGTTTGGCAGGAAATATTTTACCTACAGTATGAAGTATAGAATTGGTCATTTCTTCTTGGAAATATGTATGAGTATCAACTAGTGTTCTATCCATATCAAAAAGAACAAAGGTAATGGTGTTGTCCCTAAAAAGTTTTTTAATTTCTCTGTTCATTTTCTACTTTGCTTTTTCTGTCTTCATGATTGTATATAAATATGGGCCAAATACTACTTAAAAGAATGAGTACTCCTGCTCCTGCTATTACTTTATCAAAGTAAGCTTCTCCTAAACTTGCAATTGTCCCTCCGATAATTCCTAATGAACCAGTAAGTGCACTCATAACTGTCTCATATCTAGCATATTCCCTTCCTTCTTTCCCATTTTGAATATTTAAAGCAAAGAGTTTTCTCCATGTAGTTATATTAAGTGCTGTACCTAAACCAAATACAAACTGGAGAATAAAGTAGTGTATAGGGGCAGATATTTTTGGATAGAAAAGAAAAGGTAGACCCATGAGAAGAATACCAAGAGTTAAGAGAAGTATTTCATCCTTATCTCCTTTTAATTTATCTGTAATTCTTCCTATTGGTATTTGAAATATTGCTCTTGTAAAAAAGTATATAGAAGTTCCTATTGCTACATACTGTACTGCATTTTTATTTAATTTTTGTGAAAGGTATAGACCTATAAAAGCTGCAATTACAGTATATGTTCCCCATGAGAATACATCAGACATTGTAAGATATATTACAATCTTATTTATTTTTTCTATACTTTTAGATAGCTTACTCATATTTAATTCTGTTTTTCAGACATAAACCACTCTTTAAATACTTCTTTTTCTGCTGGTTGATGAACTTCTATTTCTAAGCATATGTCATTGTAGTATAGATGAGCTTTTAAAGGATTTATATCTTTTTCATTTACTTGCTTAAAATGTATTTCTGTATCTGAGCTCTCTTGACTTAAAGGTCCATATATTATTATAGATTTAGGAAGTAGTGCCCCTTCGTTTAGAAGATATTCTACCTGGCCATCAGGATAGTATACTTTTAAATAATCATTTCCCTCCTCTATTCCATATGGGCCTTTTTTTAGTTTTTGTATTTCTTCTATTCCTAAATAATCATTTTCTAGATTAATTGGAAAAGGAAGATGTTTTAACATACCATTATGAATTATTATTGGTCTTTCTGTTTGAAGAACCTCAAGATACTCTTCTACTGTCATATACTCTGTGTGTTTAATTTAGATGGAGGCAGTTGTTTCTGTTTATCAGAAATCTTTTTTAAGTTTATGGATAATAATACTATAGCAGCTATTAGTAATACAACTAAAATTATTACAATTAATATTCTTGTAGTTTGACTGTTTAAGTTTATTATAGAAGTTTTATCATCTCCTGTTGCAATTTTACTACTGCATAAATCTATTAAAGGTTTAATGGTTGTTGCAAGTGCAGGTTGTGAAATGAGCATAGCTTGTAGATTGTCATAGGCGCTTTTGTAATGAGAAGCCAACATATCTGAGAGAGAGTTTTCTAGACTTTTTCTCATGGAATTACTCTGTGGCTGAATAGAAGCTGTTTCTAAGAAAGATAAAAGCTCTTTTGCTGATATTCCAAAATTATAGTTTCCGCTGTCGGAGCGAAGTTTGTATGTAGCTATTCCTACTGCATATCCATCTTCATTAACAATTGGTCCGCCACTATTTCCATTTTGTACAGCAGCATCTATCTGTAATAATTCAAATGTGTTATTGCTATTTGGTTTTATTGCACTTACACTACCCTCTGTTACTGTTGAACTTAGTACTTGTGTGCTACTTACCAATTCAGAATTATCAGCTAATCCTGGATAACCAATTACAAATACTTTTTTGCCAACAGATATATTCTTTTCAATTTGTATTGATGGTAAATTAAGAGTATTAGTAGCTTGTATCACAGCAAGGTCTGCAGTATCAGCAAGGTTGGTGGTCATTGAAATCTGGGATTCATATGTAGAGGATATTTTGTTGCTCTTTATCAAATCAGCTTTGATATGTTTTTCCCTGTTTTTAAGTGTTGCTGTTTTCTCATCTATTTCAAATATTGCATTGTTTTGTATGTATATATCCCTGCTTAAATTATAGATAGATACATATTTATTATTATACATTTCAAGAAGGTAAGAATATGTAAGGTTTGCCATCTCCTCTTCTGAAATTTCCTGAGTACTATCAATGAGAGAAGATAGTATTAAAATTATTAAATCATTTATCATATCTTCTTCATATGAGCCATCAGTAGAACTTCCTTCAAGAAGGAGATCAAAATCATTGTAATCTGCAATATGAGCATTTGTTACAACATGTCCACTATCATTAATTACAAACCCGCTTCCAAGAGTTGATGCACAAAGTGTATATGTATTTCCCCCTACACTTAAGGGCTTTAATGAATCAGAAAACTTAACATTATTACATTTCTGACTGTATATTCTTACAGTTGATGCTTGACCTAGTATTTGAGCTTGATTTACAACTGAAGAGGTTGCAGAAAGGACACCACTAGTTTTTGACTTCTGGGTTGCTAAAGTTAAAGATTCCATTAGTTCGGTTAAGACCTTTGTTGTTCTTAAATCTTCTTTAAAATTGTATCCCCATATCTGCATATATACTGTTATGTTTTCTGGGAGATTCTTATGTATTACAGTTAAGTACTCTGTTCTATTATTCTCTTCTTTTATTATCGAAGGAATACTGTAAGAAAAAAGTGTTCTTCCTACACCATTATCATTAATTGTTTCTAAATATTTTAAATCAGGATATATATCCTTTATATCTTTATCTTTAACCTTTCGTATTGTTCCAGCTTTAAAGGGAAGGCTACCATTTAAGGTAGAAAGAGTAATGTAGTTAGAGTTTTCAGATACTGTAAAGAGGGTATTATCATATACAAATTCAATGCCTAAAATATCTGAGAAATAGTTTGAATAACTGCTTGTATTTACTTTGTTATTTACTGCAAAAGTACTTTCTCCTTTTACCTGTACATCAGTTTTAAGATTCTTGCTAACTAGAAAAATACTTGTAGATAATACAGTTATTACAAGTGTTAAAAAGAGGCAAACAACTTTTAGGGATTGAATCTGTTTTTTAATTTCTCTTTTTTTCTTATCTCTTCTGCTCATTTGAAAGTTCAAAAAGCTAATGATAATACAATTTAGCACAGCAAAACAGATTATACAAATATCAATCTAAGAGATAATTCCTCCACCTACAACATATTGATTATCATAAAATACAACAGCTTGTCCGTTGGTTATCGCTCTTTGAGCTGTTGTAAAAATTACCTTTACTTTATTGTTTTGTAGAGGAGATATTACTGCTTTAGTAGCCTTTGCCCCATATCTTATCTTGGCTTTGACTTTCATTTCTTTTTCTAATTTATCAATTGCAATCCAATTTAAATCTTTAGCAACAAGCTGTGTGGAGAATAGCTCTTTATTTGTACCAAGTACTATTCTGTTGTTTTCTCCATCTATACTTAGTACATACATTGGTTTGCCTGTAGAAATACCAAGATTTCTTCTTTGTCCGATTGTATAGTTTTGAATTCCAGTATGATATCCGATTACATTCCCTTTTGTATCAACAAATTCTCCTTTAGGTAAATTTTTTGTTTTGTTTTCATTTATATATTTCTTGTAGTTATTATCTTTTATAAAACAGATTTCTTGGCTCTCACTCTTGTGTGAAGCTGGTAATTCGTTTTTTCTTGCAATTTCTCTTATCTGTTCTTTTGTATATTGTCCTAGTGGAAATATACTTCTTGATAACTGCTCTTGTGTAAGGTTGTAAAGAAAGTAGCTTTGATCTTTTTTGTCATTTATACCTCTTTTTAAAAGGTACTTACCATCTTTTTTCTCAACTGAAGCATAGTGTCCTGTTGATATATATTCAATCCCAAGCTCATCTGCTTTAGCAAGAAGCCCTTCAAACTTTACATATCTATTACATATTACACACGGGTTAGGTGTTCTTCCTGCTTCATATTCAGATATGAAATAATTTATAACATATTGTTTAAAATCTTTTTCTACATTGAATACAAGATGTGGAATATCTAAGAGTTTGCATGTTTCCTTAGCATCTTTTACATTTTGCTTAAAATCTGAATCATTTTCATTAAACATTGAAAGTGTAATGCCAGTTACATTAAAGCCCTGCTTTTTAAGAAGATATGCTGTTGTAGAGCTGTCTACACCTCCGCTCATTCCAAGAAGTACAGTAGACTTACTTTTTGTCATGTTTCTTTTTGTAATCATCTATTGCAGCTTTAATTCCTTCTTCTGCAAGAATGGAGCAGTGCATCTTTATTGGAGGAAGACCATCTAGTGCTTCTGCAACCTGCTTGTTTGTAATTTCTAATGCTTCTTCAATAGTTTTCCCTTTTACCATCTCTGTTACCATACTGCTTGTTGCAACAGCAGCACCACATCCGTAAGTAAGGAATTTTATATCTGTAATTATATTATCTTTTACTTTGATATACATTCTCATTATATCTCCACACACAGGATTTCCTACCTCTCCTATTCCGTCTGCATCTTTAATTTCTCCTACATTTCTTGGATTAAGAAAGTGATCCATTACTTTTTTACTGTATTGTTCCATTTGTTTTTATTTTTTAATTAAAGGTGATAATGCTCTTAATTTTTCTACTATAGATGGAAGCTGATTAAGAATGTAATCAACTTCTTCTTGTGTATTTTCATTTGATAGTGTAAGTCTTAAAGAGCCATGTGCTACCTCTGCAGG
>CAZQHF010000008.1:0-22286 GCA_964593535.1 uncultured Candidatus Saccharibacteria bacterium | reverse complement strand
ATAGAATATATACTTTAAAACTCTTTCCACCAACCTTTAAGGTAACAATGTACTAAATTTGAATAACCATCCATTTATTATCTTTATCTTTTACTAATAAACAAGATTCATATCTTTCAGGTAATTTAATAATTTTAGGTTGTTTTTCTTTTTGTATCTTTACTTTATCTGTATCTAAAACCCACTTTGCTTCCCCATTGTACTCTTTAGTAATAAGTCCCTCTTTTTTTAATCTTTTCATTCGGTACTCTATTATCGCACATTTTGAAGTGTAGTACTTACTAATTGCTTTTTTTCTCTTCTCTTCCATCACTCCTTCAAGGCATTCTTTGGAAGGACAATCTGCCCATTTATATTCTTTCGCCATAGCCCATGTTGTAGTTACCTTTTTTTTAAAGAATTCTCTTATAATAAATATGTCTAAAGGATCTAATATCATAGATTTCACAAGATTCTATTCTTTATAAATGTTGTGGTTTTAATAGTTTTATAACAATAGAAAGATTTATAAAGACTAATAACATATCAAATTCATGGTACAAGTAAATAATCAAAAGACTATAACAACTAATTTTTATCCCGACGATGAAGTATACCAATCTATAGAAGAATGGAAGAACGGATTTTGTAGGGTTAATTTTGGATCTACAAAAAAAAGGATTTCTGAATTAATAAAGCAAGACATGAATCTACCAAAAGAGTTAAAAATAAACAAAGGAGTAAAGAAAGATGGAAATTAAAAGTATCTTTTCTTTAGTCGGAGAGAAAGCATCAATTATAACAGAGAAGTCCATTGAACTCTTATCAAATGTTGGAGTAAATGTTTCTTCCACAAAAATACTTAACTTAATCATAATTCTCTCATTAATCTATCTCACTATAAGTGTTATAAATATAAGTAAGAAACCTTTGAAGTGGGCTATAATCATATTATTAGGAATATTAGGAGTTAGCACAATCATTTCAATGTTTTAATTCATAAATCATAATCATGGGGATTCAGAAAATAAGATGGGGGATGATACTTTTGATAGTATCAATGCTATTAGTAACAGGGTATTCGAGTGCAAACCAGACTTGTAGGTTAAACCCTTCATTCACTATAGCAGTTCCAGAAAGAGTAGAAATTGGGACAAGGTATGATTTACCCCCTATTGTATTTTCTCCAACTAATTGTGGGGATTTTATTTTAACGGATTCAAATACTAGACTTTCAGGAGACAACCATTTTTCTTTAGATCTTCAGACATTCCAACCCTTACAAATAAAAAGCATAACAAACAACAAAGTTACGATTTCCTTAAATGCAGATTTTTTACCTTCGAGAATTTATTATGTTAATTTAATCATCACTGTTCCAGATATAGAAGAACCTTTTTCTTATCCTTTTAACATAAGAGTAATATCTGCACCCGACGAAACAGATCCATCCTTAATTAATTCTGGAACAAATCTTAAATTTATATTTAGTCCTCCACTTAGCCAGATAAAACCAGGTCAGGAAGTCATAATCCAATTAGCAGACAATACTACTTCGAATTTAGTCGATAATCATATGGTATTTTTAAATTCAGTTCTGTTAAACTCATCTGATATTTATACTTATAAAGTACTAATCGAAACCAATAAAAATTATTCATTCAGAGGAAAATCTCCAGGTTATATAGATGTAGTAACAGACTTTAGAATAACTTCTGTTCCAATTAATATTTCAATTACTCCTGAAGATATAAACGAGGCGACTACAATGAAAATAGAAACAGATGTGAATGCTAGTCTTTTCTTAGACGAGAGAAAAGTAAATAATCCATATACAGGATATTTATCTTATGGGAATCATACAATAAAAGCCATAGCAGAGGGATTTCTTGAAACTGAAAAAGTGATATTTGTAGAATATGGGAATACTCCAACACTTTTAACCGAATGGAAAAAAGGAGTCGAGCAAGTTTTTTCTTTTCCTAAGAATGTGAGTTATGTTTTATTTTATAAGTCAGATAGTTTATCTTTAGAAGAAGAGACTATCAAAATGGGAACTTCAGATAGTGTTTCTTTTAAACCAACAAAAAAAGGATTTTATTATATAAAAGTGGATGAAAAAACATTATGGGAAATGGAGCTAAAAGGATTTAATTGGAACTCAAAATGGTGGTTTATGGCTTGGTATTGGTGGGTAGCTTTGGTTATTCTAATTGGAGGATTTATGTATCTTATGAATTCCAATTCAAAATCATCTTCACCATCAATGGGGGGGATGATTAATTATTCTTAAAAAATGGGGATGTCAGATGTGCTTTATAGTATTAGAAGACTTTTTCAAACAAAGAAAGAGGTACTCACACCATTAGATCCAGAAAGAATCAGAAGAGATAAAGTTCTAAGAAACCAAGCCCAAGAGATTCAATCGTTAAAGGCACAGATGTCACATCTCCTTGCTGACAAAAGGGAAGAGAGAGAAAATAGAGTAGAGGAGAATAGAGATGAAAAATTAAGACAAAAACTACAAAAAGAACAAGAAGAGATACAAAAAAACAAATTTGGTAGTTCTTCTTCCTTGAGAAAAATCTTATCAAACAATAAAGTCCTTCAAGAAATAGAAGTCTGTGACAAAGACGACCACGAAGTATTCGGTAAATTTGGAGATTTATTAGTTTTAGAATCAGGGAGGATAGCATTAACAGATGTAAATGGGAATGTATTAAGTTATGGAAAAAATATAAACCAAGTAATCTACAAACCAGGTACACTTTTAAATCAAATAAAAAGGGGGAGAATCTTAATTCCTTATGACAAAGATTATAATCCTGCTATTGATTGGGAAGATGTAGAAGTAGAGGAAATTCAGTATGATGACGAAAAAGAGGTATATAGACTGACTATGGAAGCAAAGAAGACAGCGAAAGAGTTATTAATAGAAAAAGACAAAGAATACAGAGATTTGAGAAATGAATTCGAAAGATTGGAGAAAACATATATGGGGTTAAAAAAAGATTATGACGGACAAAAAAGAGCATTCACAATTACAAAAGGACAAGCAGATACTTACAATTCTGAATTAAGTTTAGTTATGAAGCAATTTATGCAGTACCAACAATCCTACGGAGATATACAAAGAAAGTTATCAGACTTAACAGAAACAAAAGCAATGTTCCAAGATATCATAAGCAGACAAGAAGGGGTAATAAAGAATTTATTAGACCAATTAGAAGAGAGTGGAGACAAAACATCTTTCAGAAAAGCATATGCTATGGTTAAGGAAGTGATTGATTATTCAAAGACGAGACTACCTCAACAGATAATTGTAAAAGAATTAGCAGAATCTCCTAATCCACAAAATCCACAGATTCAGGAGGGGGAATAAATTATGAGAACAAGGCAAGAGGAAGTTTTATGGGCATTAATTGAAATAGGGGGGTTTGAAAATTGGGTAAGTAAAAAGGAGGTAATGAATTATGTCGGAGAGGATAACGATGGTAGGATAAAATCAATCATATATTCCTTATATAGAAGAGGACTTGTAAAAAAAAGAGTAGAGAAATCAGTTTTTCCGACAGGTCTTCCCATAAAAAATTTATACCTAAAAGTGAATGAAAAAAAAGCAAGGAAGATTACAGCAATATTCGGAGACAAATTAAATCAATTTCAAAACTCACACCTTTCTATATATCCTGCTTCTGAAGAACAACTAAGAAATTTTAGACCGAGAGAAGGTAAGACAAAACAAGTAAAAATGCTTTTGAATGTTGTTATGATGGGGGGTTTAGACAGATGGTTAGGAGTAAAAGAGTTATCAGATTCTTATGGAGATAACACAGAAAGAACATTAGCTCTTTTAGATAATCTACATAGGAGACATTTAGTAAATAAGAAAAAAGATTATAAGATAGGTCATGCGATAAAAAGAACTCCTACTCCATGCCATTTTGTTTATTTCAGAATCAATCAAAAATTTATTCAAAGAGTTAGAACATTACTTAAAGATGATCTTACAGAACTAAATAAGACACACATAGACATATGAATCAGGAATTACAGCTTATAGAAACAGAGAATAGATGCCCATTAGATATTGAGGATGTAGTTAGGCACATAATAAAATTTTATGACATAATGAACTTACATCAAAACATCAAAAACGAATCCAATATGTTAGATTCAATTAAAGACTTTCAGATTGCCACATTAGAATTTTCCCAAGCAAAAAATATCCTAGTGAATTTACTTATGCCCGAAGAGAATCCCTACATAAAAGAAGCAGAAGAAAATCACAATTGGTTAGTAGACGATATAGGGAGAATAGACAATAAACTTTCAGAGTTTCAAGGTTCAATAGGTTCAAAAATAGAAGCACATGTCCAAATGGGAAAACCAAATAGTTTTGTAGAGATTTATAGGTATTATAATTATTTATTAGAATCTATGCAAGGATTAGTTTTTTATCCATTAGTGAATTCCACCAAAAGATTCTTAAAACTTAAGAAAAATGGTAAAATAACTCCAGATGATTCTAATAGTTTAGACCAAAAAGAAACAGAAGAAAAAATATTTGTCTATTGGGTATTTCTTGAAATGTATCATGCTTCTCTTTCGTTAGGTTCTATCACAAGAAATGATCTCAAGCAGAGGATATCAAAGGGAACTACGAGGGATAAATATTCTCCTTTCTCAAGACCAAGTAGATTTCCTCCTCATATGGAAGGAACAGATGAAAATATAACTGATGAAACAAATGTAGAAGATTTATTTGTAGATCATTTTGGAGGTGGAAATGAATCTTCTGAATAACCTCTTTTCTTTATTTTCTAAAAAAACAGAAACTCCACTAATTGGAGAGTTTGCCTTAATAAAAAGAACAGATATAGCAAGGTTTAAGGGAATAAATGACGAGGAAAACAAGGTGATAGAGCATTATAAAAAAGGAATTTTAATAGCAACATACCCCTATACAAAAGCACATGTAAGAGCAATAAAGGAAGTAGATGAAATTCCTGTCGTGGATACAGAAGAGTTTGAAGACGATGAGGAATTCTTCTTTGAAGAGCCGACGGATTTTGGGATGATAAAGGAGGAGAGATACTGATGTTTTCCCTTTTCAGAAAAAAAGAGAGAAGGATTCCTCGAAGAGATAGAGAATTATATATGACACGCAGAGTTTTATTTTATGAAAAAAGATGTCCTTATTGTTCAATTTGGTTAGAATTTATTGAGAGATTTAATATGAATATGAACCCAAATAAAAGAATTGAATTAATTGATTGTACAACATGGCAAGAAACAGGTATGTCTAATAATCCTCTAATCACTAAATATGCTAGTTATATAGATGGGTTTCCTTGTTTATTTTTTGAAGGGAGAAAAATATCTGGAGCAAATAGTAGGGAAGAGTGCGAGGCTTTTTTAAGAGTCTTATGTGCTAACGACTTCAAACTCCCTGAAAGAATGCCTCCCACATTTGATTATGATTGTAAATATGTCCGCACTATATGGGGGAAGAGAATCTTATGCAATTAATAGAAAAGTTTATAAAGTATAAAAACATATACAATTTAACAATGGAGGTACAAAAACATGGGTTTATTTGATCAAGGAAAAAAAGGGGAACAATGTGTTCAAAATCAGGATGGTTCTATCACATGTCGTAGGATTAAAAAAGAAGGAGAGGATACTATGGCAGATGGATCAGAAATAACTTTCGGCATAGATCAATCTACTTGTAAGCCTATCTTTACTGGAGAGCAGAGGATAATGGATTCTGATAGAGAATGGGCTCAAGAAAAAGTTAAACGGGAAGTAGAATCTTGTAGAAGGGGGTTAGCATAATGTGGAGATGGATTTTAGTGGTGTTGATTATCCTGCTTGTATATATAGGAATTAGGATAAAAAAACAAAATAGTGTAATGTACCAAGATAGTGGGAGTAATTCAATAGTAAAAAATATATTTAATAAAACTTGTTGGAAACCATGTTAAAAAAAATGAAAGAAAAAAATAATATTTTGGAATTAGATGAGAAAGGAGATGTTGGAATGTTTGCAGATTTAACTAGTGCATTAATGAATTTAGTAAGTGCTGAAACTCATGTTAGCATGTCCCAAATTTCAGATCCTTCCCCAAAGTGGATTAAATTAGGAAGAGAGTTAAGAGAGATAAGAACAAAGTATATGAAACTATTAGTGAAGAAAGACAACTCACAAAAATGGTGTATGAGCAAACATCTTCTACAAACTGCTATGAATCTTATTGAAATAGGAAATAGATATGCCGAAGACAAATTAGATAAACAAGCAGAGATTTGTTATGTAGATTGTGGAATTATTTTAGAAAAACTTTTTGAATTAAATATAGGGGAGGAAAAATAAAATGCAAAACCCATTCGCAAGAAGAGAATTTAAAAGACCAACTATGGCAGGTTCAAGAGAAGAGAATTGTAAGATAAGAATTAAAAATACTTCAAGGGGAAAAGAAATCGAATTCGTCGGTAAATGTTCAAAAGAACAAGTTGAGATGGCGAAACAAAATCTTGAAGGATCTCCAGAGATAGATTAACATTTACTAAAAATATTTTTAAGAAAAGATTTATAAATGGCAAAATCATAAATATTTTAATGAAACAACAAACTACAAATTTGTTTTTTGTATTGGCTTTTTTTAGCCTTCTACTTTTTAGCTTTGCGAGTGCTACCTTAACAACTATTTCTCCTACAACTAGTTCAGTTCTTTCAGGAGATGAAGCATTTTTAAATGCAAGTTCAGATTCTTTAACCTCAATTATGAATTGTTCATGGTATGCTAAATCAACAAGTACAGCTAATAGTTCTTATGTTTTAATTAAACTTCAGGCAAATGAGACTACTGAAGCTACCTATATAAATTCTACTTTTGATTCTTCACTATTACAAGATTCTAATGATTACCAATTTTATTCAGTATGTTATAATGACACAGCTAATGAAACAAGTGCTGTTTTATCGAGTATAACAATAGATAATACTATCCCTCAAGCACCTTCAAGTTTATCCCCTGTAACAGGGACTTTATATAATAAACTTTCAGAAAAAGATATTACATTCTCTGCAACTGTTTCAGGTGCTAATACAACTGGATGTACATTATATTTCGTGGGAACAAATCCAGGAAGTTCAAGTTATACTATGACTCACACAGGAGATACATGTACATATTCTTTGACTAATACTCCTGAAAGTACTTATTCTTATTATATCACTGCTTCAGATGGAACAAACTCTACAAGTTCTTCTACTCTGAACTTTCAGTATAGACTACCAAGCACAAAAGCTCCAGTTACAACGACTACACCAACTACACCAACGACATCAACAGATGGAGGAATCCCACCTGTATTAATAATCGTTGTCGTTATAGGAATATTAGGGCTATTATATTATTTCATTAAGAAATAATTTCACACTCACACTCACAAAAAATAGGAAGATAAAGTAAATTTGGCTTTGCTCGTGAGGAGTACCAATAAGATCTCGTGAGGAAATCTTATGTGGTGTCAAAAGAAATTGAATCCTACTTGAAAGGAGGTTAAAAAAAAAATGGATATAAAAATTTGGTTAGCACTGCTTATCGTAGGAGCAATAGTAGGTATTAGTTCATATCTTTACAATGAACGAAAAAATAGAAAGATTTCATTTGTGACAGGTTTAGGTTTCCTTGTTCTTGCTTTGATTATGGGTTTGGTTTCTCCAAACTATATTTATAGCACTGATGCGGGAGGTTTCACTAATCTTGCTGTAACAACTCCAGAAGTACCAACAGTTCCAGGAGTAATACCTGGTTGTTCGGTAGATTCTACAACAATTACCTTGTCTGCTACAGACAAGTATAATGCTTCTGCAACAGGAGGTACACATGCTTATAGAATCAATGGAGCTCCAGTTAAAACTGTTTCAGATACTGGAACATTTACTGCTTCACCTAACGATAAGATAGATGTACTATTCTTTAATGCCGATACAGACGGAGCTTATTTCTCTGAAGTTAAGTCTTTCACAGTTCCTTGTAGTGGTACAAAGAATTTATTTACATCTTTAGTAGCTAACGGAACTCTAACAATGGACTTATTCAATAGGGATGGTGATTTGATGAATTCTGGTGTTGCAAACCAGTCAATGGTTGCAGGTCAGACATACACATTAAATCTTAGATTATCTGCACCTAATAATGCAGGTTTCCCTCATGGAGGAGTTATTGTTGCTGAATTCAACAATACTGAATTGAAAGATGTGGTAATCCAAACTAAGTCAGGTGCTTCCTTAAAGGCTAGTAATCCTAACTTCTTCACAGTTTCAAGCACAGATAATGTGTTTAGAACATACACAGTTCCTGCATTAGAAGATAATGCTGAACTTGAGTTAAGTGTAGTTGTAGAATCTAGTGCTTCGGTAGACCCTGCTGGTGACGATATAACACTTACTTTCTACCCTAGTAACCCATACATAGATGGAAGGGATGGAGGAGCTTTCAAAGATGCTAGTGTTGAAGACGAAGATGATGCAAGAACTTACGATGGTTCTTCAAGTCTTACAGCTTACATCGATTAAGTGAACAAATGGGTTCTTTGAACCCTTTTTTCTTTTTTTTCTTTTTATATAGAAAAGTTTATAAACTATAAAAACTTATAATAATTATGAATTTTATAAACAGAGGAATCAAAAAACCTCTAAATCCACAGAATCAAATTCCCATAAAAAAATCTCCTGAAACAATCGGAGAAATGACAGACACAGGAATTCTTGTTAATTTTACAAAACTAAATCAAAAAATCAAAGAATGCAAACAGCAAAGTAAACAAGATAGCGACAATAAACAATGTAGAATTGCATTACAAGAACTGGGAATTGAATTCATAGATTGATAACTATAAATCTTTTTAAGAAAGGATTTATAAACCAAAAAAACATGAATTTATTAATTTAAACATGAGAAAAAAACAGAAGAGATCAATATTTATAGTAGGTTTAATTTTATTAGCTGTGGTTGTATTAGCTTGGGCATCTCAAGGTTTTCCACTTTATGTCGGTGATACAACTCAATCTTCTTCTATGCAGATATTAAGTATTTCTCCGACGACAATAAATGGAGAAGAGGGTTGGATAAGAGTTCAAGCGAGTGCTAGTGGAGGTGCTGAATTACTAGATATTAATTGGGGGGTTTCTGAACTAAATCAAAAATTAAAAGAAGGCGGTGTAGACGGAAAGGCTACAAAGTCAGTAACAGGAGGATTTAGAATAAATGAACAATCTATCACATTCCCTTTTCAACAAACAGGGAGTAAAATTTATAAGAGTGCTAGACAAGTAAAGGAAGGAAATTTTTATTCTTTTATATCGACTTGTCGGACAGATTGTTCCTCAAAAGTTGGGGTTGGTGAAAAGTTATTTGAGGCAAGTTTAAGAGGTCTTGCACCCTTTGCAGGTTGCTGGTGTCTAATAGGTAAGGAAGCCCATGATGTAGGTACATGGAGTAGTCTTCAAAAAGGAGATTTTTCAGTTACTTTTGCTATTGATGGTTTAGGATCTACTACAATGACAAGGGATCAACAATCAGCTAATTTAATCCAAGAGTATGAAGGAAAAATAAGTAATTTAGCACACATAAAATTTGCAGGATTTTTAGTAGGTTATGATACTATAACAGATCCTTCTTATACCCCTACTTTGTTTTCAAATAACATACTTCTATTTGAAGAAAATACCTATGCTAATTCATTAAGAGAAGAAGGTAATTTGATAAGCAAATGGAAAGTTTTTGATGATCCTTTTAGTTCTTATGATGAGGAATTAATTGAGAATTATAATAAGGAGATGAAAGTAATTTTAGTAGATAAAACTTCAACATATGAAAGTCAAAGCTATGTAAGATCAGTTTCAAAAGATCAATCAGGAATGAAAGTGATTTTAGCATCACCAACAGAATATCCTGTATTTACAATAGATCTCAAAGCAGAATCAGTAGGAATAATAAAGCAATCAGGGATACCACAAATTTCTAATTGTCAAACATTTAATATGAAATCGAATGAACTTGGTGAAAGTTCCTTCATAGTTAAAAATATTGGTTCAGGTCCTGGGAACTTCAGACTCGCTGTTTCAGATTGTGAAGTAATCAATGGTTTTGTTTTTGGAGGAAACAATTTAGGAGATTTTAATGCTAACCAAGAAAGATATTTTTCATTAACCTTACAAGGTTTTACGGAACAAGAAGGTGGAGAAACAGGGAGTTGTAAATTAAAAGTTTATGATGTAAATGATCCTACAAAGAGTAGTCAATGTAATATTTACGGAAATGTAGAATACAATCCAGGTGGAAAATGTTCTCCTGTTGGAAAGTTAATCTGTAGTCCTAATTTAAAGAGCTTGATGGAATGTTCTGAAGAGGGGAAATATTCTTTAAAAGAGGCATGTACAAATACTTGTGGGTATAATGAACTTGGAGTAGGATATTGTCTCTCTGATTCAGAATCAGATGAAAAAGATGGACTAAGTTTCTTAGATAAAATCAAAGGATTCTTTTCTAATTTATTTTCTCCATTTGGTACACTTTTAGAGATTTTAAGAATTGTTAAGTGGATAGCCCTTATATCTGTTTCACTATTTAGCATGTTTTATTCAAAAGGAATCATTGAGAACTATTTAGGTAAAAAGAAGTCTGACATATTTGTTTTATGGACATTATCTTTATTAATTGCTGTAGGAATAGGATTTATACTTTATGCTCTTCTTTTAACTGCTATATTTTGGTGGATATTAGTGGGTGTATTGGTTTTCTTAATTCTTACTAATTTTGCTCTTCCAAAAATCTTTAAAGGAAAAATATGAAATGGTATACATTAATAAAAAATACAAAGCACCGATTTTTATAATTGTAGCACTGCTCTTAATTTCAGCTTTTTATTTAGCTATTAATTCTCCTTTCAAGAGTCCAATCAAACCTTTCGCCGTTGGTTCTACAGAATGTGTTCCAAGTTCTTGTCCTTCAGGATACACCAATCAAGGAGTTACCTGTTCTCTTGTTGGGAAAAACTTTGAATGTAAGAGAGAATGTTATAGATCTTCAGGTTGTGGGACATATGGTTCAATTCAAGAAATATCAAAAAGTCATTCCGTTGGAGTTTCTGATAATGGGAAGTATTCTTCAAATACAAATTCTCCCGTACTTAATTTTGAGAGTAATTCATGTTATCAAGTAAGTGCTTATTCAGTATTCTCAGCTACAGATAGAGACCCAGGGGGATTATTACATGCTTATTCTGATTCACATAGATTATATGTTCTAACAGGAGACATCGGAGAAGTTTCTACTTGTAGTAATGATAATGCAATCGTATTAAATAATCCACTAAATAGTTGGAAGACATTTACTAATCCAGATTCAGGTTCAGGAATAGCATCTTCAGGTAAATATGTTTCGTATACAAGTGCTAATTGTGGAGGTAGTGTGTCCTATGGTACTATTGGAACGATGTATAATTATATCAGATACAAAAAAGCTCCTTATATAACAGAAGACACAACCTTTAAAACATGTACAGGTTCTGTAGAGTGTATTCAATCAACAGATTGTGGTTCAAATGGGAATGTAGGAGGATTAGTTTGTTCAGGAAACAATGTTGTTCAAAAATATAGGACTTATTCTTGTTCTAACTATCAATGTTCTTATTCAGACACAGAAACTAGAACAGAAGAATGTCCTTATGGTTGTGAGAATGCTCAATGTAAATCACCTATTTGTTTAGATGGACAAAAAAAATGTGAAGGTACAGAATTATTCCAATGTGAAAATAATCAATGGAGTTCAAAAGGAGTTTTACTAAATAAATGTGGTGTTGAATGTATAGAACCCCTTACTCAATCTTGTTCAGATGGTTCAGTAGTTACTTTAAAAAATTGTGTAGCAGGGAAATATGTCTTAACAGGGAATACTTGTTCTGGTTCTGTTGGAACTTCAGGTTATAAGATTCAGAATAATAAGTGTGTAGTAGTTCAAGAAGGTGCTAGTTATTCAACTCTTACAGAATGTCAATCCGCTTTAAGTGATGGAGATGGAGACGAAGATGGAGATGGAGACGAAGATGGAGATGGAGACGAAGATGGAGATGGAGATGGAGATGGAGAAATAGGTGAAATATCTACACTTTTTATAGCAATAGGTTCTTCTATAATCTTCGTGATTATCTTGATAATTCTCTATTTTTCAACTAAAAAAAATAAGAGGAAATAAAATGCTACTAAAGAAAAGTGATTTCTTTATGGCAGGATTTATTTTTATAGGAATAATATTCTTAGCAGTTGTTTCTCAAGGATTACTCCCATTTTCAACAGTTACTTATAATAATCAATGTTCAGTTCCTAGTTGTCCTTCAGGATATACAATGGATAGGATTTATTGTAATGATGACACAAATACCTGTACTAGAGAATGTTATAGACAATTAGCAGGTTCTTGTAGTTCTAGTTATAGTAGTTGGTCCTCAAGTGCCAATGGGTATGAATTATCAGGTAATTGTTTGAATTTAGCACCAGGTTCATATTGTTATGCTTCTAACTTAAATAGATTAACATTAAATTCTAATTATTGTTATCAATTCTATTCTAAAACGGATATATCTTTTACATTGAGTTCTGGGAGAGCAATTAGTTCTTATGTTTCAAATGATTGGGATTCTAATACAGGGAGTTGTTCAGGGAGTACACCACAATCAGTTTCTACAGATGTAGAGGATTTCGGAAGAGGAGATGGAGACACTGCAAGTTCTTTTAATTCGGAAAGCAAATACACTAGTTGCGGGACAAATCCTGTTTCATCAGCAAATGTAGTTAATACTTTTTTTTATAGAACATCTAATTGGAATGAGGGAAGTGTAGATTGGAAAGATATGACTTGTGGTTATGAATGTAATACAGAAGCCGAGTGTAATCCTTCAGGATACATTGGAGATAATTTCTGTAAAGATAGTCATGTTTTCAGACAATATAAAATGAGTAACTGCCAAAGTTATAGTTGTGCTTATTCTTATGAAGATAGGTTAATACAGAATTGTATCAATGGGTGTAGTAATGGGGTATGTATAGAATTAGAATGTACAGAAGGTTCTGAAAAATGCGAAGGAACTACCTACTATACTTGTTCAGCTAATAAATGGGTATCACAAGGAGAAGTTGTTGAAAAATGTGGGGTATTTTGTTCTGAAAATGAGATTATTCTTACAAATAACGAATATTTTATTTGTTTAGATGGAACTTATAAGAAAGTAATAGATGTAATTTCTTTAACAGAAGAAGAAAGATTAGAATTGTTAGATATGATAAATAATCTAAATGCTACAATAGAAGAAAAATTACAGATAATAAGTGACTTAACAGCGAATTTAGAATCTCAAATATATTTAATTAATGAATTAGAGTTAAGCATTTCTGAAAAAGCAACAATCATCTCAGGACTTGAGTTATCATTAGCAGAACAAACATATCTTTTAGAATCTTTAAATAATAGTTTACAAGAAAAAGCAACAATCATCTCAGATCTTGAATTAAGTATTGCTGAACAGACACATATGATACAATCTCTAACAGAAACACAAGCAGAACAACTAACAATCATCAATGGACTAAACCTAACAATATCTGAACAAGCAGAGATGATTAATTTATTAACTTCAAATCTTCAGGAAAAAGCAAGTCTTATCTCTCAATTACAAGCAGAAAATGAATATCAAGCACAACTAATTGCTCAAATGGGACTATCTTTTGCAGATCAGTGGTCTATTATAAATTCACTAAACAACACCATTTCAGATGATGCTTCAATAATAGGCGACTTAGGACTAAATTTAGAACAACAAGCAGACTTAATAGTGATGTTAGGATTCACAAATGAAGAAAAGGCAGAGTTGATAAAAGAATTTAATCTAGAATTGTCTGAACAAGCAGATTTAATCCAAGCATTTAGATTACAATTAAGTGACGATGCTGAAATTATAAAGAATTTAAATTTATCAATAGATGATATGGCTTCTATGATTAAATCTTTTGAATTAACTCTTGAGGAAGAAGCCAAGATAATAGCACATCTTAATTTGAAAATAGAAGAAGAAAAGACTTTAGTCTCCAAGTTAAGAGAATTAATAGATGATCAATTAAAATTATTAAATGAGGTAGAAAACCAAAAGAAGATTATCGAGAAGAGAGAAGGTCAATCTACAAAAGACTATCTGATTAATATATTACCTTATCTCTTATTAGTATTCGCTTTCATAATCTTGGTTTTCTTAATCGTAAGATTGAGGTCAAATCGGAAATGAAAAAAATACAAAAAGATATCTTATTCATTTTTTTATTTACTTTATTTGCTTTTTTCTTTTTTTACATAGGAGAAAGTTTACTAAGTCTAAGTGAATTAAATATATTTGGGATGTTTGTGTTTTGGTTTGTATCTTTTGCGATAAGTTTTTATACTTTAAAATACTTTATAAAGAAATGGCTAAAATAGGATCTTCAACAAAATCAGTAGCAATTACTATGTTCATTTTAGCCGTGCTTATACTTTTTTTTGGTGCTGTGAGTATCAGTGGAAGTGATTATTCTATGTTGAGTTTTTTTAGAGCATTGGGTGTCCAATATGGATTTATTTTTATATGTATTTTGGCTTATGCGACTACAATCTTAGGAGGATATTTATTAGGTTTTGGAGATAATAAGACATTTCACATAGTTTCAGGATTAGTCATTGGAGCAATCTATATAATAGTTGCTTCAATCATACCAGGATTTAGTATTGCTTATCCTCAAATACCTGCTCAAATCGGAGCAACTTTACAAAAAACGATTGTCGTAGGAGTAGCACCAATTGTTGAAACAGTGTTCTTCTTAGGAGTTGTACTGGCTTTATTGCTTCAATTAGGATTGGGAAAACATTTAGCAATTTGGATTCAAGGAGTTATATTCAGTTTATTTCATTTAGGAGCTTATATAATCGATTTGTATTCATACAGCTTGGGGGAGGGATTTTTAGGTTTCACTATGAATATTTCTGTATTCTTATCAGCATTAATCTTTGGAGTTCTATCAGGATATATAGTCACACATTATAGATGGAGGGGATTGTTAGTTGCTATGGTGATTCATGCTATGATTAATTTATTTGCAATCATTCAACTAACAATTATGTTTGCATGAGAATAACTATAAATCTTTTTAAGAGAAGGTTTATAAATATGAAAAAGTTAATCAAAATAGGAGACTCTATAGAAATGAAAGGAGGTAAAAAATGAAAGGAAAAAATAAGAAAAAAGTTTACGGAGGAATTATAGGAATTGTATTACTTTTAGCAATTGTAGGAGGAACATTCTTTTATTTTTCTGGTGACTCTTCAAACAAATGGGGAGATAATGGTATCTACAATGCCCAAACTGGAGAATGTTTACCACGAACAGGCTCGACGAGTGCATTCTTTCAATGTTGTTTCAATTACGATGGACAGCAAGTAGATTGTAGAGATTCCCAAAAGTTGATGGGTGTTTCACCAATGGCAATCTATCAAGGAACTCCAGGAATAGGATCTATCATTCATGGTGTTAAAGTTACAAATACAGGGAATGTCGGTATGGAGGCATATATTGAATCTGCTACATGGACTGCAACAGGTGGTGCTTCACCAACTTTCTTGAACACAGCATGGAATTCCATAAAAGGAATTGCATATAAGAAAGCAGTAGCTATCGGACAATTTCAAACTTGGTCTACTCCAATGATAAATGTTCAAGAATCTTGTACAAACACTTCACAGACATACTCTCTTAATATGCAAGTAAAAGGAACTACGATGGTTGCTGGAACAGAAGTCGCATCAACATTAACAAAAACTACAAGTTTTACATGTACTAGAGAATCTGTATCTTTTGATGTTGATATAACTTTGTAAGTATCTGTTTCCTTCATATAAAGAATGAAATTGAATAGTCGAGTATATACAATTGGGATTTTATTAACTTTCTTAGCTTTTGCTATAATACTTTTAAATGCTTCTGTAGAAAGAAATTTTGTTTCTATAGAACCTCATTTTTATAGAGATGGAGTAGAAGTCAAACAATCAGGAATTCTGAGCATAATCAATCCCCCAGGAGGAAATTACGATCAAATAAGATTCAGTATTCCAGTTACAAATACAGGAAATACACCTATTTATAATTTAAGAATCGCAGATGCTTCTCCAATACCTTTCAAAAATGCTTTACCTACGACAACCCAAACTCTCCAAGTCGGAGAAAGCAAACAACTTTGGGTTTCAGGTTTAATGGACACTTCTCAATTTGAATCTATGTCACAGCCAGTTAGATTTTGGGTAAAAATCGTCGGTGAAGACCAATGGGGAGTTGAAAGATTTGTGGAAAGATATTTAGATTTATCAATTACTCCTTATACAATACCTGGACAACATGGAGATTTAGTATTCACTACAACCACGAAGAGTTATGGAAATCTAGTTTTAAATACTGACTATACTGTAAGTGGGAATACAATCTACTTAAAGACAGATAAAGAATATTCCTTTTCTAGTTTTACATTAGGTAAAGGAACAACACTTACAACAGCAGATACATCTGGTGCAGTTATTTATATTGGTGTTCTGGGAGATGCTTTAATCGAAGGACAGATTATTTCAAGATTTAATACAGATAGTTGGACAGCTTCTAGTAAAAATATAGGAGGTTTCACTTATAATACACCAGGAGTTGGAAATGGAGGTGATGGAGGGAGAGGTACACAAATAGGAGTATATGGTGCAGGACCTCCTGGTGCTTCTCAATCTGGAGGGTATGGAGGAGGTGGTGCTGGGGGTGGAGCAAGAGCCAGAAGTAATTATGTTTCGGATGGACTCGAAGGTTCGGGAACAACAGGAAGAGATGGAAGAAAACAAGAATATGCTCCAGGAGGTTCTTATCCAGAATGTTATGGGTGGTATAATTGTGGTAAGGGAGGACCAATAGGAGTTGCAGGAGGTAATGGTTGTGCATATTGTTCAGGTGCAAAGGGATCTTTTGCGATGGGTGGTGGTGGGGGCGGTGGCGGAGCTAGAGGAATAAGTGGGTTACATTTTGTTTTAAACGCAAGAGTTTTGAAAGTATCAGGAGAGATTACAACCTCTGGAGGTAATGGAGGTAATGGAGGTAAGGGAGGTAACGGAGATACAGCAAGGACATCTCCTTATGTAGGTTATGGACCAATAGGAGGTGGAGGCGGTGGCGGAGGAGGGGGTGGTGGTGGAAATGCAGGGGATATAATACTCTCTGCAATGTTTATTGATACTTCTTCAGCCACATTTCAATATTCTGGAGGAAGTGCGGGTAGTGGAGGAGGATCAGGATCAAACCATATAAGAAATGGCGAATACGATGTGGTAAATACAGCATCAAGTGGTTCAATAGGTACAACAGGATCTTCAGGAAAATTAATTATTTTGGAGTGGGACTAATACTGTCTAGGGATTAAATCTCTTTACATGTTCAACAAGGAGATTTAGCATTTGAATTATATGGTTCAAAATTAAACTAAAAATAAATAAAAGAAAGGATTTAAAAACTTAAAAAACATAAAAATAATATGGGAAAAAATATAATAATTCCAATAATCGCAATTTTATTAGTTATGACTTTATCAATAGTTTCTCCCTCTGAAGAATGTACATACCAACAAAGTGCTACTCCTGAAAAAGTTTTCAATTGTAACTCTCCAAATGGTTGTATAGTTTGGATAAGAGATTTGCAATGTAATCAATTTGTTTCTGGACAATACAATTGTAAGTCTTTTTATTATTTAACAATTAGTGGTTCTCAAGAAACAAGATTTATAGAGTACATAGGAAATAATACGGGATATTACGGACTAAACGAGAGTAAGGCTATTTCACTAAATCAAGGAGATAAAATAGAACTAAACTTCGAAGGAATTATTGAGTATAAAAATAGAATCTGTTCTGTTTGTGAATGTTCCACAGATGTTTGTCAAGGAAGTTTAATTAGAAAATGTATTAATATAAATCCATCTACTGGTTGTGGGATGCTAAGTTCAGCAGTTTCTTGTCAAACTACTGGAGAAGTTTGTATTCCTGATTTCGGAGAATGTTATTTGCCTTATGAATTCCACATAGATTTAGGAAAGAAAATAGGTATTTCCCAAGATACTTTTCTTCCAACAGAAGAAGTTTCAGTAAGATCAAGAGTAGATTCTTATTTAGTCAAAGGAGAAACATTAGTTACTTCAATTTACAGAGGGAATGAATTTATTTCTAAAAAAGAAAGACCAATTGTTCTTCCAATGCCTATAGGAAATTATATTTATGAAGACTTCTCCCCCATGAGTATGGGGAATTACAGAGCAGAAGTAAGAATCAAGGGAACGAATTATTTCACCGAAAGAACTTTTGCTATTTCTGATACTCTTTGTGTTCGTGCAAATTTTTTGGATAGAACAAGATTCGTAACAAACAAAGAGATTTCTTTAGTCTTAGAAACAATGGACTCTACTTGTACTAATTTTGTAACAATTCCTAATTATCAAACATCTATAGAGGTAAATTCAACACTAAATGGGAATACCCTTGAATTCACTACAAATGAAGTAAGCGATGGAGTTTATTCTTATTCTTTTATTATGGATAAAACAGGTTTGTTTAAAGTAGATTTCGTGATAAAAAGGGATTTATATCCTGAAGTAACTATCGGTAAAACACAGACAATTGGGCAACCATACTTACAGATTCTACCTAAATTCAAAGAATTTTCTTCAGTAGGAACACACAAATTGGATTTTAAAGTTATTGATGAACAAGGAGAATTTATCTCCCCAGATAGTATTTCTGTAGAATTAGAACCTTCCCTCGGTTCAAAAATAATTATTGCAGGAGATAAAATCATAAAGGAAGTAGATGGATATTATCTTAATCATTATTTTGATATAGGAACTTATAAAATGTCTATTTTCGTTAGTAAAGAGGGTTATTCTTCCGACACCTCTGTTACATTGATTGATATTACTGGAGATAGTGATGTTATTGACTCTGATGGTTTCACGATGGATAAAAATTTAATAATTTATTCCACATTAGGAGTTTTAGTTGTGGCTATTGGGATTGTTTTATTTATAGGAAGAAAAAATATTTGGAGGAAGAGAAGATGAAATCTAAAAATATTTTTATTTTTTTTATGTCTTTAATTATGTCTTTAATGTTAGTCACGACATTATTCTCAATCCCTTTATCGTCGGCATATTTTCCAGAAACACATACACATTTTATAAAAACTGCTTGTGAAAAAAATATAGACTCCGAGTTATGGAGGATGTGTTGTAATGAAGTAGAGGCTTGTGTATCAGGGAATGTTTTAGTGGATATATCAGTAATCTGGTACTTAGAAAGAGGGTTAAAAAAATATTCAGCATCTCACTCTTTTATCCTGTGTCGTGAAGGCATTGCGATGGCGAGGACACCTGTAGAAGAAGCAGTTGCTTCAGGAATTTGTTTACACCATATTCAAGATACAATGTCTCATAATGAATTAGTTCCTTATAGTATAGAAAGAACAGGTATTTCAAATCCAATAATCCATCCATTCATAGAACAAAAATTTGATGATTATATTCACACAATAGATCCTTCTTCTAGAGACTTATTAGAAAAGTCTTTAGTAAATGCAGAGAATCATATTGACTTCATCCAAAGAGTTCTTCAACCAAACCCTGAATACTCTGATGTAAATGTTAAAAAGATTTCAGAAGCATTTATTCAACAAGTAAGAAATTCTAATTCAGGTTATGATGTAAGTTTTAATACAATCAAAGCAATTCCTTTAACTATTTATCTTCCTTTAGCTTTAATCTTTATTATTTCATTGATAGGAATATGGTTTTTAATTGCAAAAACACGATGGAATTTCTTCACTATTTCAGCTTTGATATTTTTATCATTTATTGTCTTAATTTTAATTTCTGCTTTAGTAATGACTTATACAGGGACTCTTTGGAGATTCTTCACAGCGATTTCTTCACCACTAAGCAAAGTTATTCCGACACCAGACTTTTCAATATTATTAAAAGACACACAGGCTCACACGAATAATTTAATGAAATTTGGTATTGATTACTTTAAGACACTCCCATTAGAAATGCAAGATGCTACAGGGATAAATACCCTCAAAGAAGCAGAGTTAAAAAGTAGCCTATTTAGATGGATTTATGGTACAATAGCTGTAGTGAATTTAGCCATTTGGTCTTTCTTTATATTCAAAAGCCGAAAAAAGAAGAAATAGAAAAGTTTATAAAGTATAAAAACATATAATTTTTATATATTTATTACTTACAATGGACAAAAAAGCAAAACTCACAATTTTTAGTATCACATTATTAGTTGGATTAGCCGTCGGTATTCTTCTGTTTCATATGTTTTTTGTATCTTCGTTTGCAGGAGGTTCAGGAACTCCCGAAGATCCTTATCAAATTTCTAATTGGACAGCCCTTAATTCAATAAAGGCTAATCTTTCTGCTTCATATATTTTAGTAAATAATTTATCTTCCTTAGATTCTGACTATATAGGGATAGGGGACAATTTCAAACCAATTGTTAATTTTACAGGAACTTTCGATGGTGATGGGCATATTATTTCAGATTTAATAATAAATGTTTCTGTCTCAAGCAAATTTGAATTCACGAAAGCCTACTGGATTAATTCTACAAATCTCTCTAACATCACTTTCGTCGATGCAGGAGGAGAAGCTGTAGGAAATACTTACAACTTGAGTAGTCTTTTGTTCAGGAATGAGAGTTCAGGGGAAGTTAGGAATATTAGTGGTGCTGTTAGTGGTGGCTGGGTTGAAGGAAGCGATATGAACAGTGTTGTTTATTATTGGAATGAAAGTTCTTCTTTAGAGAGGAAGTGGGGATATTTGAGTGAGAGAGTTTGTTTCTATGATCCTGATCTTGAAAGAGATATCTGTACTGGCGGTCCAGATGAATTTGATCCTTGGAGAGGATATTTTGTTAAGGGTGCGAAAGAAGGGATTAGTCTCCTTTACAACGATTCAGGGGAAGTCAAGGAGACAGGAGTAGAGTTAGTCGTTGGTTGGAATGCCTTTTCTATGCAGACAGATTTAGATATTTCTAATGGAAATAGAACAATTTCCTTATCTGATGGTTTAAATCTGATAGGATATTCTTCCGCTAAAACTTTAAGTTTAGATGATATCATTTTCAAAGACACTTCAGGAGTTTCACTTAATTACACAGAGGCATTAGATGAAGGAAAATTAGGTCTTATTTCAATTGCAGTAGATTTAGACACTCCAGAAGATTATACAGGTTTATTTTCTTATTTAGGAATTGGAGGAGTAATTAAAAATGTTGGACTTAATGTAGATATAAATGGAGGTCCAAATACAGGAGGTTTAGTTGGGAGATCTTATGGGAATATTACTAATTCTTACACTATAGGAAATATTTTTGGTTATGATGCTGGAGGTTTAGTAGGGTATCAAGGAGGGGGAATAATAACTGATTCCTATTCAAATACAAGTGTTTCAGGATATTGGAATATCGGAGGTTTGGTGGGAGAGCAAGTAAGTGGAACAATATCTAATTCTTTTTCAATAGGGAATGTTTCAGGATATTCAAATTTAGGGGGTTTGATAGGAAAGTCAAGTGGAACGATTACTAATTCTTTTTACGATTCTCAAACTTCAGGTCAATCAGACATAGGAAAAGGAACACCAAAAACAACCTCTCAAATGAAATCATTATCTACTTTCAGTTCTTGGAATATAAGTGAAGTATGGTTTAATGAAACAAACGAATTATATAGTTGGAATATTATAGACAAAGTTTCTTATCCTTTTTTAAGTTGGGAAAGCAAACCTTACGATTCACAAAGAACAATAAACTTATCTGACGGAAGGAATTTTATAGGCTATTCCTCTCCAAATGAACTAACACTTGATGATATCATTTTTAAAGACACTTCAGGAGTTTCTTACACTTACACAGAGGCTAAAAGTAGTGGGAAATTAGATAGTATAAGAACTGCTATAGATTTAGATGAATTAGGGTATTTAATCGACGAAGAATCAACATTTCAATTCACAAAAGCCTACTGGATTAATTCTACAAATCTCTCTAACATCACTTTCGTCGATGCAGGAGGAGAAGCTGTAGGAAATACTTACAACTTGAGTAGTCTTTTGTTCAGGAATGAGAGTTCGGGGGAGGTTAGGAATA
>CAZQHF010000007.1:2845-22345 GCA_964593535.1 uncultured Candidatus Saccharibacteria bacterium | reverse complement strand
GAGTAACCCATATGTTGAATTTACTCATATACATTTTTATAGTTTCTAAATCTCCCCCGACTCTATATCCTAAATATGCGATTATTACAGAATATACAAAAGAGCCACCTATGGTTGCTACAGAAAACTTAAATAAATTCATTTCTAATAATCCTGCAGCAAAACTTGTTACAATTTTTAAGTATGGAACAAAACGTGAGGTAAAGATGTAAGTATAACTTTGTTGAGAAATCTTTTTTTTACTTTCTTCAAACTTATTCCTATCAATCTTAAGGAATTTTCCTTTTCCTTCAAGCCATTTATATATATTATTTCCACTTAATATTCTTCCAATTATATACATAGGATATGCTCCTACCATCTGACCTAGCCCAGAAGCTAAAGCAATTAAAAAGATATTCGTTCCTTCTTCTGCTGCAAGTACTGCCATTATAATTTCAGTAGGAAAAATTCCAATAGCAGAAAGAAACACTCCCCAATTCCCCATTCCTATTAGTAGCTCTAAAAGTTTGGTAAGAATTAACCCAATAATATCCATGTCAAGAATATATCAAAAAAAATATTAAGTTAAAATCTCTTTCAAAATTTCTTTATATAGTTTACACTTTTTATATGCAAAGACAAATTGATAAAAGAGAAGTTGTTATTAATAAAGTGAAGAGGACCCCTATTGTAATATTCTTAAAAAGTGTTCTTCCATTTATTGTTATCATTATCATAATAGTTGTTACCTTTTTGATAGGGTTTTGGAATGTAAAAAGGTTTGCATATGATGAAAGTAAACTAAATAATGTTTCTACTGTTGAACTTGATGCATATCTTGCTGATTTTGTTGGTAGAAATATTTTTATAGTAACTCCTGATGAAATTAAATCTGTGCTTATCAAAAGTAACGGGTTTATTAAAAGTGTATATGTTAAAAAGGTTTTACCTTCAAAGTTAAATATTACGGTAGAAGAGCATATTCCTTTGTATATTGGCTACTCAACAGACAGATGTCTTCTGTTTTCAGATACAGGTATTTTAATTTCTGAAATATGTACTGATTGTAAACAGGAGTGTACTGTTAATGAAGAGAGTTTAGGTAAAGTATTTATTGAATCTACGAGTGTAATTGAAAGTGAAAAAAGATTAATATTTTTTGATGAAATCTCTAAAGTTCAAAAAGTCCTTGGAGAATTTGGATATTTTATTAATCATGTAAATATTGATAATGGAATTGCAGAATTTATTGATGATTCTGGAAAAATTTTTGTGTTTGATTTATCTAATGATCTTGAAACTCAACTTGCTAGAATGTATGCTGTTGGTGGTAAGATAAATGAGGATTTAATCAAGTTTAGTAGACTTGATTTACGGTTTAAGAGACCTGTTATGGATTTAAAATAGTTGTAAATTAAGAGTAAAAGTGATATTAATGTGTAATAGAATAATTTGTTCTTGCTAAGTTGTGTATTTTTGTTTATATTATACATAACAAGGTTCTAATTTAAGTAATATATGACTGCCCTTAAAACATATGGCACGGAAAATAATAACAGCAATAGATGTAGGATCTTCAAAGATCACTACTGTCATTTCTTCTGTAGAAGAAAATGAGAAGCCCTCAGTAATTGGTGTTTGTTCTTATCCTAGTAAAGGAATAAAGAAAGGTGTTGTAGTTAATATAGATGATGCTACAAATGCCATTTCTGAAAGTGTAACAGCTGCTGAGCGAATGGCAGGGGTTACAGTTTCAGATGTTTTAATTTCTATAAATGGAGAGTTAGTTACAAGTCTTAATAACAAGGGAGTTGTTGCTGTCGCAGGCTCTGAGATTACTGTTGATGATACATACAGAGCAATTGAGAATGCTAGAACTCTTTCTCTGCCAGATAATCTTAATCCCATACATATAATTCCAAGAGAGTTTGTTGTTGATAATCAAGGTGGAATTAAATATCCAATAGGAATGTCTGGTACAAGACTTGAGGTTGAAACACATATTATTACGACTCCCAATTCGTATTGGCAAAATCTTAAAAAGTGTGTAGAACAGCTTGGACTTAATGTATATGATGTTGTATTTACAGGATGGGCATCTTCTTTGTCTGTACTAACAGATACAGAAAAAGAGCTTGGTGTTACTATGCTTGATATTGGTGCTGGAACAACGAGTATATCAATATTTGATGAGGGGTCAATAATATATAGTGGTGTTATTCCTCTTGGAGGGATAAATATTACAAGTGATTTAGCAATTGGGCTTCAGGTATCACTAGAAGAGGCAGAGAAGATAAAGATTCGTATGGGAGATTTATTAGATAATAAAGCAAAAGCTAAGAAAGCTTCTTCTGACTCAACACCTGCACTTCTTAGAAAATTAGATGAGGAAGAGCCGAAGACAAAGAAGGGTGATGAGATTGATTTGTCTGTTTTAGATATTACTGGCAAGAAGGTTTCTAAAGAATTGCTTGTAAAGATTGTTGAGGCAAGGTGTGAGGAGATATTTGATATGGCAAAGGAGAAAGTTGGGAAAGCTGGTTTTAAAATGGCAATGCCTGCTGGAATTGTTTTAACAGGCGGGACTTCGCTTCTTAGGGACTTACCTAAGTTTACTCAAGGAGTGTTTGGAGTTGCTGCAAGAGTAGGATATCCATCTGGTTTAACGGGTATGATAGAGGAAATTTCTGACCCATCTTTTGCATGTGTTCAAGGATTGATAAAATATGCATTAGAAGAGGATGGTGAATCAGAAGCTATGAAGGTAAAAGGTGGTGGAAATTTAAAAGATAAGATTGTAGAATGGTTTAAGTCTTTAATGCCATAAACTGCCTAGATTAAATTATTAATTGTGTTCAAGTTATGCCTTTAATTACAACAAATGTTGACCCAATTGCAAAAATAAAAGTAATTGGAGTTGGGGGAGCAGGGTGTAATGCTATTAACACCATGATGACTGATTATGATATCCCCGGTGTTGAGTTTATGGCTTTTAATACAGATGCTCAAACTCTTAAGCTTTCTAAAGCTCCAGTAACGCTGCAGTTAGGAGAAAATTTAACTAAAGGTTTAGGGGTCGGAGGAAACCAGGAACTTGGTGCACAAGCAGCAGAAGAAAGTCTTGACCAGATACAGGAGCTGCTTGAAGGAGCTGATATGGTGTTTATTACAGCGGGCATGGGAGGAGGAACAGGTACAGGTGCTGCTCCAATTATTGCCGGTGTTGCAAAAAATATGGGTGCACTTACAGTTGCTGTTGTTACAAAGCCTTTTGACTTTGAAGGTAAAAGAAGAATGGAAGTTGCAGAGGAAGGGTTGAATAATTTAAGGGATAAAGTTGATACATTAATAATTGTTCCTAATCAAAGGTTATTAGAGATTGCTACTGATAATATCTCTTTTATTGATGCAATGAAGATGGTTGACTCTGTACTTGCAGAAGGTGTTAATAGTATTTCAATGCTTATCAGTCAGACTGGATATATAAATGCTGACTTTAATGATGCAAAATCAGTAATGCAAAATGCTGGTACAGCACTTATGGGTATAGGCAGGGCAAGTGGAGAAAAGAGGGCAGAACTTGCGGCAAGAGCGGCTACAACTAGTCCTTTGTTGGATATGTCTATTGAGGGAGCAACAGGAGTTCTTTACAATATTGTAGGAGCAGATCTTGCTTTGCCAGAGATTAGTCTTGTATCTGAGTTAATTAGGGAGGCTGTAGATCCTTCTGCAAATATCAAGTTTGGAGCACAGATAGATCCTTCATTAGGTGATGAAATTGTCATTACAATTGTTGCTACAGGTTTTGATGAAAAGAAGCAGGTATATACAAAGAAACAAAAAGGCGAGGAAGATGAAGTAGATATCTTTGGTTTAGAAGGTGTTACTGATGAGATTAAGTCATTTGAAGAAGAAAAAACTCCTGAAGAGAATGTACAGAAAGAGGAAGAGAGCTATATTGATACTATTCCACAGCCAGACGATTTTGAAGACCCTCTTGATAAACCTGCTTTTATGAGAAATATATTTAAAAAGAAGGAATAATACAAGCAAAAGTGTTTCTCTCCTTCTACTTTTCTGGTAGTATCTTTAGTATTAATGAAGTTAGAAAGTAAAAAGATAAAAAGGATTAAAGCAGATCCATATTTGTTGATACCATCTATACTTATCTCTTTTATAGGTGTAGTTACTTTGTTATCAACAACCATTGATAGTAATGGACTGTTTGGAGATATTAGTATAGTAAAAAAACAGGTAATATTTCTTTTAATTGGCTTTATTATATATTTCTTAATTTCTCTGTTTGATGCAAGTTTGTTTAAATATATTCAGGTTATTGTCCCAATATATGTTTTAACTTTGATTTTACTTATCTGTGTATATTTATTTGGTCCTGTAATTAATAATGTGCAAAGATGGCTTGTTATTGGTGGAGTACAGTTACAGCCCTCTGAGATAGCCAAGGTTACTGTTATACTTACAACAGCATGTATTTTCTCATTTAAGGGAAAGTACAATCAATGGATTTTGTTCCTTATATCTTTCTTGGCAGTACTTCCAATCTTTCTTCTTGTTTACTTTGAACCAGCAGGAAGTATGTCTCTTTTAATACTATTAATTTGGTTTCTAGTAGCATTTACAGGATTGAGTAATCAATTAAGAAATAGCATCGCACTTTTTATTGCAGCTCTAGTTGCCATATCAATATTCTTAGTTAGTTTTAGTGGGAATTGGCTATATATCTTGATTGGTGTAGCAGGGGCAATTATTGCGATTTTCGCATTCTACTTTAGAGACAGCTGGAGAATTATTGTATCAGTAAGCTTTTGTGTTGGGATTGTTTTAGGTCTTGTATCAATGTTTTTGTATAACGATGTATTAAAGGATTACCAGAGAAAAAGAATTGAAGCTTTTTTAAATCCTGCTCAAAATACACAGGACATAGGTTTTAATGTTAATCAAGCAAGGATAGCAATAGGGTCTGGGCAGATATTAGGGAAAGGTTTTGGAAACGGTACTCAAAGTAAAAGAGATTTTCTGCCTGAGCATCAAACAGACTTCATATTTGCATCATTTGCAGAAGAGTTTGGTCTTGTTGGTTCTCTTTTTCTTCTCACCTTGTATGGAATTATTATTATTCGCATATTGATGACTGCTATAAGCAGTGGTGATATATTTAGCTCTATGATTCTTGTAGGTATAGCAATGAAGATTTTGTTTGAGGTGTTTATTAATATCGGAACAAATCTTGGTGTTATACCTGCTACTGGTATTCCTTTGCCATTAATGAGTGCAGGAGGAACTATTACGATTATGACTCTTTTGTCTTTAGGTATTGTTCAAAGTATAATCAATAGGAAAGATACATACAAAAGTGTAAATAATATAATTGACAATTATTGAATTATAACTTAAAATCCCTTAGTTATGAGTAAAAATGAAAAGAAAGAAAAGTTTGCAGTCATTAAGTTAGGTGGAACACAGCTTAAAGTTGTTGAAGGAAAAGAGTATGAGGTTAACAAACTAGATGGAAAAAAGGGTGATAAGATTGAGATTAGTGAGGTTCTTCTCTTAGCTGACGGCGATGATGTAAAAATAGGTACTCCATATGTAGAAGGGAGTAAAGTTACTTTAGAGATAACATCACAGAAGAAGGATAAAAAAGTTGATGTATTTAAGTACAAGGCGAAATCAAGATACAGAAAAAGTTCTGGTCATAGGAGTTTAATTACAAAAGTATTAGTAAAGAAGATAGTCTAATGCAATATTTTTTTGAGTGTGGCAATTTCTTTAATATTTCTCTTGCAGAACTAAGTCTCGTATTTGAAGCTTTTGGAATTTCAAAAGATTGTATTAAGAAGTTTAATAATACTGTATTAATAATTGAAAGTACGAGTATTAAGAAAGATACTCTTGATGAGATATTTAATAGACTAGGTGGATTTATTAGGTATGGAGAGATAATAGATGATCTTAATACATTTTTAAATCCATATTTTGAGAAAGAGAAGATAACATTTGGTATTTCTATACTTGGAGAGAGTAAGCTAAGAAAGCAGGATATTGAGAAACTTGCTAATGAGATTAAAAGAGGCTTTAAAGGTTGTGATATATATTCCCGATTTATTCTTCCTAAAGAATTTGAACTTAATGCAGCACAGATACTTCATAATGACATATTAAATAGTGGGTTTGAGCTGTGTATTTTTGAGAATGAAAAGAAAAGGGTATATGGGAAGACATTAAAAGTACAAGATATTAACTCTTTTATTAAAAGAGATATACAAAGACCAGAGGTCGATTTTGAAATGGGAGTACTTCCTCAGAAACTTGCAAGAATAATGTGTAATCTTACAGGTTTGCAAAGTGGTATTGTTTGGGATCCTTTTTGTGGTAGTGGTACTATTCTCATGGAAGCTGCTGTACTGGGTTTTGATGTTTTAGGCTCTGATATTGATGTTAATGCACTAAACCTTGCAAATGAGAATATGATATGGCTCTCAAAAGAAGGGATTATAAAAGGGATAAAGTATAATCTGTTTCAGCTGGATATTTACAATGTTGAGAAAAAAGTTATTACTGATTTGAGGCATACAGGAATAAATGCAGTAGTATGTGAGCCGTTTATGGGTCCGCCTCAAAGGAAGATATTGAGTGTTAGTAAGGCGGATTTGTTAATAGAGAATGCTACAAAGCTGTATTTTTCTCTTTTTAGTGTTTTAAATGAGATATCTCAAAAGGGTTTTAGAGTTGTAATTGTTCTTCCCTCTTACAAAACAAACAAAGGATGGATTGATATGAATATTTCTCAGTTTATTAATAAAAAATGGGAGGTTTTAAATAAAAAATACTCTTCACAGGACTTGAAATGGAAGAGGATAAATAGTATTATTGCAAGGAATATTTTCATTCTTGAAAAGAAGTAATTAAATTGAATTATATATAGCAATGTCACATGTAGTAGGAGCAGGAAGTGTTGCAATGGGGGGAAATGTTGCTGGTAAGAGACTAGGTGTTAAGAAGTTTGAAGGAGAAAAAGTTAAGGCAGGAAATATAATAGTAAAGCAAAGAGGATCTGTTTATCATCCTGGTAAAAACACATATCTTTCCAAAGATTACTCTATTCATGCTAAAACCGATGGTTTTGTTAAATTCCGAAAAATGAGCGGGTTTAAAAGAGGCCGTTACTATATAGATGTGGTAGAATCTATATAGAAAATATGAGTAAAGAAAGATTTATCCAAATAGAGAGTAAGAATGCATTAGTAGAACTGCTAAGGGATGGCAGAGATTTTGAGCGTATATATATTGCAAGCAGTGCATATCGTGATGATAAAACAAAAGAAATAGTCAAACTTGCAGGTGAGAAAAAAATTCCAATACTTAGAGTTCCAAGAAAGGCACTTCAGAGAAGACTTAGAAGTTCAAGTTCAGAGAGTGTAGTAGGGATGATGTTTTCACAAAATCAGTGGGATTTAGATGAGTTACTAGAAAGTATATACAGTGAAAAGAAAATACCCTTCTTTTTGATTCTTGATGATGTTAAATATACTCAAAATATTGCTGCAATAATGAGAACAGCTTTTGCTACTGGAGTAAATGGAATAATTACCCATCCTTCTAATGTAAATTTAGTAACTGATGAGACTATTAGAATATCAATGGGTGCTGCTGAAAGAATACCGCTTGTTGAGATGAACTTGTTTATGGCAATAAAAAAACTTAAGGGGGATGGAGTAAAAATATACGGTATTCATATGGAGGGTGAGACATACTTTAAGGCAGATTTAACTGGTCCTATTGCTTTTGTTTTAGGAGCAGAGGATAGTGGTATATCGTCAGGAATGCTTGAGAGGGTTGATAAAACACTTTCAATACCTATGAGAGAAGGTATAGGGTCATTAAATGTAAGTGCTAGTGCAGCTGTTATAATGTATGAAAAGCTTAGACAAGAGGTTTCTTAGTTAAAATTCATTAGGTTTATCAATACCTAATTTTTTCAATAATTCCTCCAGTTGTTGTTTTGATTCATACTTTATTATTACTCTTCCTCCTTTTGCTAATTTCTTTATACGAGTATTGTATCCAATAGTATCAGTAATCATTCTTGCATATCTGACTAAATCAGGAGTTTCATCCTCAAAAGTTCTGTATCTAGGATTTTTCCCAAATATTACTTTTCTAACCAGCTCTTCTGTTTGTCTCACACTTAGCTTTCTATTTACAACAATATCTGCTGCTGCAACAATAGACTCAGGGTCTTTAATTCCAAGGAGTGCTCTAGCATGTCCTTCTGTTATTGTTTCATTTAATACCATCTCTTGTACTGATTCTGGAAGATTTAAGAGTCTTCTTTTGTTTGTTACTGAAACTCTGCTAATACCTAATTTTTTCCCAATTTCTGACTGTTTCATTCCAAATTCATCTTGAAGCTGGGCAAAGGCATGAGCCTCCTCTAGTGGATTTAAATCCTTTCTTTGAATGTTTTCTATTAAAGCAAGTTCAAGCATCTGTTGCGGAGATGATTCTTTAATGACTACAGGAACATATTTAAAACCAGCAAGCTGTGCTGCTCTGTATCTTCTTTCACCTGCTATTATGAAATATTTATCTGAATTAGAATCTCTTGTGACAATTAGGGGTTGTATAACTCCATTTACCCTTATAGAATCAGCTAACCCAATGAGATCATCAGGATCAATTTTCATCCTTGGCTGATATGGGTTTGGCAGTATTTTGGATATATCAAAATTCTCAACATATGAGCTATCAATATTACTTATTTCAGGTGCATCTATTAATGCTGCAAGTCCTTTTCCTAATCTGTTCTCATCCATATTAAAATATTAACAATTTAAAAAAATCTTTTAAGAAACTCTTTTGCTAAGTTATTGTATGCAAGTGCTCCAGTAGATTTTTCATCATACTCAAATATTGTTTTTCCATGTGATGGTGCTTCTGATAGTCTTACATTTCTTGGAACAATAGTGTTAAAGGAAAGGTCTTTAAAGAATTCTCTTACATCTTTAACTACACTTGAAGAGAGTCTTGTTCTCGAATCATACATTGTAAGTATTACACCGCCTATTTCTAAAGATGGGTTTATACTTTTTACAAGTTTTGTTGTATTGATAAGCTGGCCTAAACCTTCTAGGGCGAAATATTCACATTGTATAGGTATTATCAAATTGTCTCCTGCACACAGACCATTAATAGTAAGCAGTCCAAGAGAGGGTGGACAATCAATGATTGCAATATCAAAATCATTCTTTACATCAGTAAGAGCTTTTTTAAGTAGTGTTTCCCTTGACATCATACTTACCATTTCTATTTCTGCTCCTGCGAGTGAAAGGTGAGATGGAACAAGAAAGAGGTTAGGAGTTGATGTTGAGACAAATACTGATCTGATAGGAATTGAGTTTATTAATACATCATATATATTTTTGTATGGTGCTTGTTGATTTTTACTCCAACTTTGTTTATCAAACTGTTTGGTAAATCCTATTCCTGATGAAAGATTTGATTGAGGGTCTAAGTCTACAAGTAGGACTTTTTTCCCTTGTTGTGCTATTGCTGCACCCAAATTAAGTACAGTAGTAGTTTTTCCTACTCCTCCTTTCTGATTAGCAACTACAAAAATTTCCATATAATTAATTTACCATGTTTCACACACATAGTCTACTATTCATATGTCTCATGCTGTACAACACGAAATTCGCTAAATGGGTAATACACTATCCATGCTTTTCCTTTAATTGCACTTTTCTTGATTGGAGCAAAATCTCTTGAGTCTGAACTATTTGATCTGTTATCGCCACATACGAAATATTCATCCTCATTAAGCTTAATAGTTTGTCCTTCATGTAAATATGATCCCCCATTTGTAATTACAGATGGGTCTAAATATGCAGATTCATTAAGGAGTTCTCCATTAATATATATTTTTCCATCTTTTATCATTACCTCATCTCCTGGTACGCCTATTATTCTTTTAATAAAGTCCGCAGTATCTGAGTACTTAAATATAATGACATCGCCTCTTTTTGGTTCTGATACCCTATATGTTATTTTATTTGCCATTAAAAATTCGCCATTTTTATATGTAGGGTGCATTGAGTTTCCTACAACTTCATGTGGGGTCATAATAAAGAGATATAGGACTATTGCTAATACAAGTGCAACAAGAATTGTTTCAATGAGAGAATATATTGCTTTTCCTATTGAACCAAGAAACTTTGTTGCTTTTGGTTCATTGGACTCTGTTGTAGGAGCTTCGTACATTAAATTGGGGCATTAAATTATTTAAAATCTACCGCTACGGGGAATCGAACCCCGGTTTACAGGATGAAAACCTGCCGTCCTAAGCCACTAGACGATAGCGGCACACGTCTAGTGATTTTACTATACAGAAGGCTTTTTGTTAAGGTCCTTTAAAAACTGCTGCTCTTCTTGAAGAGATGCTCTCTGGTATTCGTTTAATTCTTTGTTATACACATACCTTCTTTTACATTTACACTCAACAAGGTCTCTTCGTTCAGAGAGCTTACCTAATTTTTTTGCTTTATCTAGCGATGCAGTACATCCCACACATAGTCGTTTTTTAAGAAGAACTTTTTGGAATGAGGATATAAATTTGGGTTTCATTTTTATTTAATCACAAATTATATGCCGAGAAGAGGACTCGAACCTCCAAGGGATATACTCCCACTTGCTCCTAAAGCAAGCGTGTCTGCCAATTTCACCATCTCGGCCTGTAGATATTTTACTAAAAAAGAGTATTTTATACAAAAGACTTAACTATCTTGATCACTATCAAAGGTTTTCCCAAACACTTTTATATATCCATTCTCTGTATATTTAGCATTCTTAAGTACCTCCTCTTGAGTTAAAGATATCTCTGCAACATCTTCTCTTAACTGTGAGAAATGGATATGCCTTTTCATAGGAGTAATATTATTTGTATTAACTTCTTGTAGTATTTTCGCACTATCAAGTATAGTTTGCATCTGAGGAGTAAACTTTTCTAACTCCTCATCTGTAAGAGATATTCTGGATAGCTTTGCAATATGTCTTAATGTCTTTTTATCCATTTAGCTTTTTTATTAAAATTGATTTTACTTTATTTGGATCTGCACTCCCTTTTGTTTTTTGCATGACTTGACCTATTAAAAACCCGATTGTTGCTTCTTTCCCAGATTTATAATCATTAACAGCTTTAGGATTAGAATTTATAACCTCATCTACAATTGAATCAATATTTCCTAATGTGACTGTTTTTTCTTGTGTTGTTTTTGCTATTAACTCTTTTAAGTCTTTATTATTCTCAATAGATTCTCTAAGCAGACTCTCTGCTTTGTTTCTTGTTAAAGTTTTCTTTTCAAATTCTGTAATCAGAAGTGCAAGAGAACTCTTGGGTATATTTTTCTCATTTATTTCTATTTTTTTATCATTTGATATTGCAAATACAGTACCTGTTATCCAATTAGATGCAGACTTAGCAGCCTTTTGTACAGGCATAGAAGATGAAAGTAGAGTAACAAGCTCTTCAAAATAGACAGAAATATCTCTATCAGCAACTAACACAGAGCTATCATAATCAGAGAGTTGATACTCCCTTTTGTATCTCTCTTCTTTTTCATTAGGGAGTTCAACAAGCTCATTTGATACTCTTTTTACATCATCAATAGATATATCAATAATTGGAATATCTGGTTCAGGCATATATCTGTAATCATCAGCTGTTTCTTTTGACCTTTGAAACTCTGTTATGCCTTTGTCTGCATTCCAGCCTCTTGTCTGCTGAATTAAAGTTTTTCCATTTTCAAGTTCTGCAATCATTCTTTTTACTTCATACTCTATTGATTTTTCAACAGCTGAAATAGAGCCAATATTTTTAATCTCAGTTTTAGGATTTAACTTGTAGTTGCCAATTGGTAAAATTCTGCCATTTGAGTATTTCCATTTTCCTTTCTCTTGTACTGATATATTAGGTTCACATCTCATTTGCCCCTTTTCCATATCTGCATCAGAGATATTTAGATATCTAACAATCTGTCTTATCATTTCAGCAAACTTTCTAGCCTGGTATGCACTTCTTATCTCTGGTTTTGTTACTATCTCAATCAAAGGAACCCCAGATTTGTTGTAGTCGATAAGGGAGTAGGCTATACCATTCTGGTTATAATGGAGTAATTTTGCAACATCTTCTTCTTGGTGAATTCTCTCAATACCAACAGAATATTTTTCCCCATCATTATCTTTTATTTCTAGATATCCATCTGAACATATCGGCCTTTTATACTGGCTAATCTGATATCCTTTAGGAAGATCAGGGTAAAAGTAATGTTTTCTATCAAAGTGTATTTCATCATCTATATCACAGTGCAGTGCAAGACCAAGAAGTATACAAAGTTCAATTGCTCTTTTGTTGGGTACAGGCAAAGCCCCAGGTAGTCCTAAACACACAGGGCATACATGAGTATTAGGTTCTTGTTCAAAGTAGTGAGTAGGGCATGAACAAAACATTTTACTCTTAGTATTGCTTTGAACATGTATTTCTAATCCAATTATTACATCATATTTTGAATTTTCCATTTATAGTGATGATATCAATAATATATATCTATATCAATTTACTCAAATATTTTAATTTCATTTTCAACCCTTTCCTGCTCTTTACTTTCTTCATCAGGGATAAAATAGTAAGAACCTCTTCCTTCTCCTTTCTGAGATATGTACTTTTTATTAAGTAAATCCTGCAGGTCTCTGTATGCAGTCATAAAGGAGACCCCCATCATTTTACTGAACTCTCTTCTTGTAATTTTAGGATTATCACTGAGATACTCTATTAATTTAATCTGTCTAGAATTTAAATCATCTTTTAAGTTTCTCCTTATATTTAACCTTTTATCATACTCTTGTGTTACTCTTTTTGAAGTATCAATTACAGTAAGTGAGAGGGTATAAAGGATGGCTTCTATAAATATGGTTAAATCTCTTTTACTTTTAGCTAATTTAAAAGCAGATTGTATATCCTCACTAATATCATTAAATGCTTTTGATATTGGAATAATATTATGTGGATTAAGGCCATATATTTTGCTTAGAACCTTAAAAGTATTAATTGATGTAATCTGATTCCCACTATAAAAGGGAGCTTTATCAATAAACTCATACAGAAGTATAGATAACTGTATTAACTTATGTGTTCCGCTAGATGAGTTTATAATCCATGAGAATATATCATTAAAATACTCTCTCATATCAAGATTAGGATAATAGTCTCTTAGCTTGTACCATGTATCATATAGTTCATACGGTTTTTCAGAGAATGTTTTTATTCTTCCTTCATCCCAAGGTTCTACAATTCCTTTTGTTAGTATTTTGTTTAAATGAGAAGAGAGTTCTATAGATGGTTTTAGTTTGCTTTTGGCAGTATATGTATCAATAAAGTCTTGAGTGTTTTTAAAGTTTGTAAATATTCTTAACTTGTTCTTGTAAGATGGTGTTACCTGTCCTCTTTGTACTGTTAGTGCTTTGCTGTATCCGATAGGATAGGCAATAAGTTCACCAAGTTTATCAATTTCCTCAGCCCTTATCTTTTCTCTTTCTTCTAAAAGTAGGGGACTTGGTATAACTGTTTGCTTGATAGCTTGAATAGCTAATTCATATTTAACAATATAGTTGAGTATTAAATTTGTAATTGTATATTTTGGTATTTCCATATTGTTAATTTCTCTAAAAAGCTGGTGGGCGGATTTGAACCGTCGGCCTGTCCCTTACGAAGGGAATGCTCTACCAACTGAGCTACACCAGCAATTGTAACACAAATTGTAACAAAAGTGTTGAGACTATGCAAACGGTTTAATTTCCACAGGATAACCGTGTGGAACATCTACAGTTTGTTTTAAACAGCCCTTCTTTTGCATTTTTTGTTTTGTATCTTAAAAATTCTAATGTTTGATTGTCTTTTGTTAAATAAAGAGTTCCTAGTTTTCCACCAATCAGCTTTATATTATATGAGTCAATAATTTCATTTAAATTAGCTCCTTTCATTTCGGTAAGATAACTTCCTTCTGGAAAGGTGTTGAGTGTTAACAAATCTATATTTTCTGATTTAACATTTAAAACATTCTTATTGGAAAATTCTTTATTAAATATAATAGATGCATTGTTGTATCCTTCTAAATACCAAGTTCCAAGAAGTTGTGATTCATAAAATGGGAAAGAGAAATCATCTTGATGTAAACTACAGCTTTTGATCTGGGTGTTCGTTGAGAGATAATTTATATTTTTCCTGTTTAGTAATAAAAAGGATACTATTGTTAATAAAAAGAGGGAAGAAAGTACAACAGAATAATTAAACCAATTTTTCTTACTCTTTTTACTTTGCCTTTTCATTTATCTTATATCATTTTATTGAGATACTTACAGAAAAGCGAGAGACGGGATTCGAACCCGCGACCTTCTCCTTGGGAAGGAGACATTCTAGCCAACTGAACTACTCTCGCTAATGGAGAGATTTTATTATTTCTATATTTAAAACACAATATCTTTACAATATTGAAGACCTTATCTTATTCCAATCAGAGTTAAGCTTAGCTCCTATCTCTTTTGCAGTCTGTGCTGTTACATCTGAGTCATTCTTTATTTCATCTACCACTTGCATTACTAATTTTTTGTAGTCCTCAAAATCTATTTTCTTTCCAGCCTCCTTAATTTCAAGCAGTTTTATTTCAACCTTCTTTCTCGCCTGTAAATACTTATCCTGTGCTTTATCTTTTGCATTTAATGCTAGCTTCTTAATCTCTTCTCTTGTCTTTTCTCCAGACTGAGGAGCAAGGAGTAAACCTGCAACAGCACCCATTGCAGCTCCTACAAGAAAACCTTTAAAGTAGTTATCTTTCATAATATATATAAATAATTAATTTAAATATTCCTGTCTATATATTACCATATTACAGTTTTAATTTCTTGATTAAAATGTAAGCTAGGAAAATAAAACAAAGAGGAGCTACAATTATAATTATTATTTGAATTGTTGAAAGTGGTGGAGTAGTAGCTTGAGTTTGAAGCTCTTCTTCAACAGTTTTCTGCTCTGCTGACTCCTCCTCTTGAGTAGTTGCTGTCTGCTCATTTGCTTCTTGCCCTTCTTGTGCATAAATAGGGGAAACAGTAAATGGTACCATACACAGTATTACAAGTATTGATGTAAGGATATTTTTCATAGTAATATAATACATAATTAGATTTGTTTTTACAAGATTTTATGATTATCCCAGATATTAAATTAGAAGAAGAGTTATGGAGAAGAGGTATGAAATATATCGCTGGTATTGATGAGGCTGGAAGAGGTCCTTTAGCTGGCCCTGTATGTGCTGGTGCAGTAATCATATCAAAAGATAATGAGTTAAGCCCTCTTGTAAGAGATAGTAAGACAATGAGTGAAAAACAGAGAGAAAAAGCATATGATTTTGTAATTCATAACTGTCTTGCATATGGAGTATGTATGATAAGTTCTAAAAAGATAGATGAGTTTGGTATTCAAGATGCAGTAAGAATAGCTATGGAGGGGGCTCTTATGAATGCAGAGGAAATGTTAGGGGGAAGGGTAGATTATCTTATCATTGATGGAAATAATGTTGAAACAATTGAAGGATATAATATGGAAAAAATTAAAGATGGTGATGCATATCACTATTCAATTTCATCAGCATCAATTCTTGCTAAAGTAACTAGGGATAGATATATGAAGAAGATATCATTGAAATATCCTCTTTATGGTTTTGAAAATCATGTAGGATATGGTACTAAGGCTCATATAGAGGCTATTAAAAAGTACGGTATATGCCCAATACATAGGAGGTCTTTTTCTCCTATAAAAGAGATGTATTGTAAAAAGTAATCCTTGGGGGGTATAATCATGCTCATTGGGTCGCTAGCTCATCAGGTTAGAGCAACTGCCTTTTAAGCAGTAGGTGCTGGGTTCGAGTCCCAGGCGACTCATTTTTCTTTTTGTATTAACCGTTTTTTCTCTGTTGCATTCCATTTTAATTCTAGTATACTATTAATAGGGTATATTTAAATTATATAAAAGTATACAGTAATGAAAAATACAGTACTTATAGTTATTATTGCTGTATTATCAATATTTCTCATAGGCTTTGCATATGTTTCTCAAGATGAGGAACTTTGCTGTAAATATAGTCTTTGTGCAAATATAACAAAACAGTGTGAAAAGGAGGAAGAAGCAAAAGGAACAGAAATAACTTCTGAGAAGGGTGTAAAGATTAAGTTAGATAATATTAAAGAAGGTGATACAGTTGAAGTTGGATTTGAGGTTAAAGGAAGTGTGACTGGCAGCTGGTTTACAGAAGGTGTTTTTCCTGTAAGAATTACTGAGAAAGAGACAAACTCTGTTATAATCACCAATACTGCACGAGCTACAGGTGAATGGCAAACAGCTGAGAATGTTCCATTCTCTTTTGTTATTGATGCTGAGATAGAGAAAGAGGGTTCATATATTTTAAGATTTGATAAAGCTAACCCTTCTGGACTTTCTGATACCTATGATTATGCATCTTTTTCAGTTAACTTAAAACCATATAAATCTGTTGCAGAAGAAGAAAATGTTGATGTAAAAGTCTTTTTCCCGAATTCTAAGCTTAATCCCGATATGAAAGACTGTAAACTAGTATATCCTGTTACAAGAACTATTCCTAAAACAGAGGCAGTTGCTAAAGCAGCTCTGGAGGAATTAATTAAAGGTCTTACACAGGAAGATAAAGATGATGCATATTTTACTGATATTAATAGCGATGTAAAAATATTAGGGCTTTCAATTGAAGATGGAGTAGCAAGAGTAGATTTTAGTAAAGAGTTAGAGGAGGGTGTTGCAGGAAGCTGTAAGGTTGAATCAATCAGAGCTCAGATAGAAGAGACGTTAAAACAGTTTGATAATATTGATTCTGTAATTATCTCAGTGGAGGGTAAAGTAGAGGGAATTCTTCAACCTTAAGAAAAAGTTTGCTCAACTGCTTTCGCAATATTAATTATTGTCTGTTCATCAAATAATCTTCCAATAAATTGGATTCCTGTTGAAAGATTTCTTACTGTTTCATTTGGAATAGATATTGCAGGTAATCCTGCTTCTGAGCTTCCTTCTGCAAGAATATCTGACATTTCACCAAAGAGGGGATTATCGGCATCACTATCTTTTAGTGCAACAGTTGGTGTTGTTGGTGATACTATACAATCATAATTCTTTAATATATTATCCAAATCCTCCTTTATCACTTCTCTTACCTGTTCTGATTTCTTAAAATATTCATCAGCATATCCAGCAGAAAGAGAGTAGGTACCTGTCATTACCCTTCTTTTAGGTTCTTGTCCTAACCCTTCTCCTCTTGTTGATTCATAATATGCAGTTACTGTTGATTTATCACTACCTTCGAGTCCATATCTCGTACCATCATATCTTGCAAGATTGGAAGAAACTTCACTCCTGCATGTAATGGTATATACAGACATCGCATATTTAGGATTAAGCACATTTACATACTCAACTTCTGCACCTAATCTTTTTAGGATATCTACAGAAACAAGGAAATTCTCCATTACCTCTTTTTGTATCTCCATATCCAGATATTCGTTAGGGATACATACCTTCATTCCTTTTATCTTTGAAGTATCAATATTCTCGTAGTAGTTTAAAACAGGGATATCATATGAAGAAAAATCATACTTATCATATCCTGCAATTATTGATAAAAGATATGCACTATCATTTACATCCTTAGTAATTGGACCAGGACAATCAAGAGATGATCCCATTGCAAGTACACCATATCTTGATACTCTTCCATATGTAGGTTTGAGACCTACTGTTCCGCACCAGCTAGAGGGCTGACGAATAGAACCAGCTGTTTCTGTTCCAATAGAGCCTGCACACATATCTGCAGCAGTAGCAGCAGCAGAACCCCCGCTAGAGCCTCCAGGAAGCCTTGTTAAGTCATGTGGATTTCTTGTAGGACCGTAGTATGAGGTAATTGTAGAGGAACCATGACAAAATTGATCTAAATTTGTTTTTCCAAGAATAATTGCACCCTCATTTAACAGTTTTTGTGTTACGGTAGATTCATATACAGGAATATACCCATCTAGTATATGAGAAGCAGAGGTTGTAAGAATCCCTTTCGTAGAGTATGCATCTTTTATTGCAAGAGGAATCCCACCAAGCTTTTTATCTTTTTCTTTTTCAAAGTTATTATCAAAATACTTTGCTTTTTCTAATGCCTGCTGTGCACATACAGTAATATATGCATTTATATCTTTATCTTTCTTTTCTATTTGTGAAAGATAATAAGAGGTAATCTCTTGTGAAGAGATTTCTTTCTTTAAAAGTTTTTCTCTTATTTCCAGTATTGTTAAATTTTCTAAACTACTCATTACAAGCAAATTCTATCAGAAATTAATAAAGGTTAAAACAATTACACTACAAATAGCAGCAAGAAGAGTTCCGCCTATTACCTGTTTAATTGAGTGTCTTCTTAACTGTAATCTAGACCAACCTATTAACGGAATTAAAGAAAGGAGAAGATATGATTGTGGTTCTCTCCAAAGAAAAATGATAAAAAGAATCGAAAGTGTTGCAATTATCATATGAAAGCTTATCTTCCACCAAAAAGTTATTACTGTTCCAAGGAAGAATGTTAAAACTAAGGTAGAATAGAGATATATAAGCTGGGAGTTTCCTGATTTAAAAGAAATATATAACGAAATGATAAAGAAAATTAAGAATGTAAAGAATAGTTTAGGTCTCTCTTCTTTATTGCTTACTGTTAAATCAGAAGTTATATCAAAAAGTTTAAATAATACTACTGAAAGAATTGGAAGAACAAAAGTAAATATTACTAAAAGAATCTGGTATTTAAGTGTTAGGTTAGTTTTAATAAAGATTGATACAGATGTAAGAGCTATAAGGAGGAGCATAACAGTTCTTGAAAAGAATTTTGCTAGTCTTGTTTTGTTCTTTGTCTGCTTCATAATAATTATTATACCTGTAAAAAGAAATATAATGGATAGTAAGTTAGAGGTTTCTATTCCAAATATAAACTCTTTATCTATTCTTAGCATATTCATTCCTACTCTTATAATTGCATAATTTACTAGGTATGCTCCTGTTACTATGCCTTTTGATTTTGTTTTTTTATGAAGGAGTAGGAGTATTACAAAGTTTATTATGTTTAATATTGATTCATACAAAAATACAGGATGAAAATGTGTGTAAGTGATATAGTTTGGGTCTCTGTACTCAATCGGGATAAACATTCCCCATGGAAGTTTAGTTGGTTTCCCATAAAGTTCATAATTAAAGAAATTTCCTGTTCTTCCTATTGCATGAATTAATGGCAACACCAATAATATTGAGTCTGATATTTTAAAATATTTTAATCTTTTGTGTCTTGAGATAAAGAATATACAAATGAGAATACCAATCAATCCTCCATAAAATGCTAA
>CAZQHF010000007.1:0-2745 GCA_964593535.1 uncultured Candidatus Saccharibacteria bacterium | reverse complement strand
TTGAGATAAAGAATATACAAATGAGAATACCAATCAATCCTCCATAAAATGCTAATCCTCCATCCCATACAGCAGAGGGATTAATAATTCCCATTTTTATTTCTTCAATATTGTGAAGAAGAAACAAGAGCCTTGCACCGATAAGAGCAGAGATTAAAAGAAGAATTATATCTGTGTATGTGAACTTTTTATTAATTTTTGTTATTAATTCAGTACCTGTAATTATTCCAATTCCTATTAGTAAGCCGTATATATTCATATCATATTATATTAGTAAAGGAGACTTATTTCTATTAGTTATAACAATTAACCTATGAAGAGCTCTTGTTATTGCAACATACAAAAGTCTTACAGATAACTCTGTATCAGGATATGTATTAGAATTAACATCAAGAAGAATAACAGTATCAAATTCTAAACCCTTAGCATTTTCAACAGGAAGAACGAGTAAACCAGTTTTATAATCTTCCTGTGAAAAATCAACAATGTCTTTTCCTAAAGCATTCTTGTACTTATATATTTTTTCATATACCTCTCTTGCATAATTCTTATCAGGGCAAATTAATGTACAGGTTACACTTCCTTTACTAAACTCTTCCTTTACTATTTCGATTAATTTAGTAATATTTTCCTCTGATCCATCTATGAGAGTCTCTTTGTTCTCTATAATCTTTATATCCTCCCCATGTCGTAGTACTGCTTCTGGTAATTTGTATGTTTTAGGGAATTTATTTTTAAATATTCTATTTGCATAATCAATAATCTCAAGAGTAGTTCTATAACATCTGTTTAGCTGATAAAATGAATAATCATCTCTGTTAAATCTGCTAAAAAGGTCTATTACACTATTCCAATCTCTAATATAGAAGGGAGGAATTATAGATTGAGCAAGATCTCCTGCAATGGTAATATTTTGATTTTTTGATATTTGAAGTAAGGTTAATATTTGTACTAAGCTTAAGTCTTGTGCTTCATCAAGCATAATATATTCTCTCTGGTGTTCCCTTTGGTCATGTGTTTTAAAATGTAAATAGACAATCGGAGCTAAGTCTTCCATTCTAAAAGTCTTCTTTTTTCCAGACCTTACTGTCCCTTCTAATGTATATTTAGCGATAGTTTTATTTACATATCCTTTCTTAAACATGCTTCTGTACACTTCAATTGGCTTTGTCATTCTATTAAAATACTGAGTTATTTCTTTCTTTTTCTTATTCTCTAAATCGCTTTCTCTTGGTAGGGTTCCTATCATTTTTTCCTGGAATTTCTTTTGCATAAATGCATACTCCATAGATAGTGTTAAACGTTTATTCATTGATAGTAATGGGTGAGTTTCTTTAAGTTCGTAATATCTTTCTCTAATAGTTGCTCTTCTTGAATAAGGGATATTATCAAGTAAGTCTGACTCAAACTCTTCAAAGTAAGAATCAAGTAATTCAATAAACTGCTTTGATCCTTTATACTCTTTAATTTTTAAATCTTCATCTCCTTGATATACAGTATATGAATCATCCCATCCTAATATGTTTTTAGCCCAGAACATGTATGTATTTGTTTCTACATGTTCTATTCCAAGACTTGGTAAAACATCAGAGATATAGTCGAGAAATACTTTGTTTGGTCCTATTATTAATGTCTTTTCCGGATGTATTTGTTCTTTGTATGTATAAAATAGGTATGCAAGTCTATGAAGTAGTATTGTTGTCTTTCCGCTTCCTGCGACTCCTTGTATAACTATTGGTTTATTTATTCCATCTCTAATTAATTTATTCTGCTGTGCTTGTATTGTAGCAACGATATCTTTTAATTTCTGTCCGAGTCTTTCAGTAAGCTGAGCAAGTAAGAACTCATCAGCAGCAACATTTCCGCTTTTAGCATCATATATGTGATTAAATCTTGCTTCTGAGATACTAAACTGTCTTTTTTGTATTAAATCTCCACTTTTTATACCACTTGGAGCTTCAAACTGCAGATTATTTGTAGGTCCACTATTTTCATAATAGATATTTGCAATAGGGGATCTCCAGTCACTAATTAATGGCTGGTATGTATCAGGGTTCATTAATGCAAACTTACCAATATATATTTGAAGGTCTTTTTGTATATCCCTTATCTTTGTTCTAAATATAATTTTTCCAAAATAGGGGGTATCTATTTTTATTAGCTCTATGTTTATTCTTTCAACATACTCCATTATGCTTTTAAGTATTTTGTTGTATACCCCTACAGCATCCTTTCTTGAGTTAAGATCTGTTTCCATCTGTATGATTTTTGCTTGCTCTTCCAGTTCTATTTCAAGGTCATGAAGTTTTTTAATTAGGTATTTACAGTTTTTTACATTAATCTCTGTTACATTTTTCAAATGAGGATATTCCTCTTCTTCTACTTTATTTTTTGGAATAACCTTTGAGAAGTCTAGTATGCTATCTAACCTTGTATGTAAAGGGTTTAGATATTTTTCAAAGGTTTGCATGCATATTTAATGCGAAGTTAAACTAAGCATTCTACTACATAATAAATAGAAATGTCTAGTATTTATTTGAATTTAATTGATGGTATATTATATTAATATATGAATACACAGTTAAAAATACTTCTATACATCCTTCTTGTTATAGGGCTTCTGTATTATGTTCAAAATAGATATCAGTTGTTTGAAGTATCATTTGATAATACCAAAGAAATTAAGAATGAAGAGGTTAAAAAGGAAGAGAATAAGGAGCAAAGTATTGAAATATTAAATAGTGA